>JAGCIZ010000326.1 GCA_017648235.1 Paludibacteraceae bacterium | reverse complement strand
ATGGCTTTTTGACTTTCTGCCTCTACAGTTTGTGATTTTTTCTTAAAGGTGAATAGTTTTTTTATGAAAGGCAAAGTTTTGCTAGATGCAAAAATCATAATTACCACTATTGAAACAAATAGCAATAGTATTACGCCCCAACCGATGTTCTCGAAAAGCCAAAAACTCAAAAAATCGCCATGTGCTCCACCCCAACTTAGAGCAGAATCTTTATAAAAATTGTAGAAGAAAAAACTGAGAAAAACAGAGCTCCAAATGAGTAAAATGCCCGGAAGGAGAAAAGACTTCCATAGAGAGAACGTTTTGATTTGCATTAGACGAAGTCCTAAAACAAATGGAAAAACAAGTAACAAAAACGCCGAAACTCCAAACGACTTATTGATAAACAAATTGGCAATTTTTGCTCCGCTAAGTCCACTCCAGTTTTTTACTGTTCCGCCGTGAAGAGAACCCTCTACTTGGCTCTGATCGGTACCGACGGTAAAGACGTACGAAGCAAAAGAGAAGAATATAAAAATGGTGACAATAACCAAAAATAACCCCAAAACAAAGCATGTACGTTCGTCTTTGAAAAAACGCTTGAAACGGTTTGTAAGGGGAGTTTCGCTTGTTGCCTTTTCTGTTTTTTTTGCCATATTTGTTTACGATTTTCTTAAGAAGCACAAAGGTAAAAATTCGCAAGTGAAAATCCAAACAAAAAAAGACAACCTAAAAAGGTTGTCTTTTCATTATCTATTCTAAAATGCTTATTTATCCAAAGCTTGAGCTACGCTAACAGCAACTGCTACAGTAGCACCTACCATTGGGTTGTTTCCCATACCAAGGAATCCCATCATTTCAACGTGTGCAGGAACTGAAGACGAACCAGCAAACTGAGCGTCAGAGTGCATACGTCCAAGCGTATCAGTCATACCGTATGAAGCAGGACCTGCAGCCATATTGTCTGGGTGAAGTGTACGACCAGTACCACCACCAGAAGCTACAGAGAAATATTTTTTACCTGCCAAAACACGTTCTTTTTTATAAGTTCCAGCTACTGGGTGTTGGAAGCGAGTTGGGTTGGTAGAGTTACCAGTGATAGAAACATCTACATCTTCTTTCCACATTACAGCTACACCTTCGCGAACATCGTCAGCTCCGTAGCAGTTTACTTTTGCGCGAGGACCATTGCTGTACGCTTTAGTTTTAACCACTTTCAATTCGCCAGTGAAATAGTCGAATTCAGTTTGAACGTATGTAAAGCCATTGATTCTTGAAATAATCATAGCAGCGTCTTTGCCCAAACCGTTCAAGATTACTCGCAATGGGTTTTTACGTACTTTGTTTGCCATTTCAGCAATTTTGATTGCACCTTCGGCAGCAGCAAACGATTCGTGTCCTGCTAGGAAAGCAAAACATTGAGTTTCTTCGCGAAGAAGACGAGCTGCCAAGTTACCATGTCCGATACCAACTTTACGGTCGTCAGCCACAGAACCAGCGATGCAGAATGCTTGCAAACCTTCGCCAATAGCCTCAGCAGCATCAGCAGCATTTTTGCAACCTTTTTTGATAGCGATAGCAGCACCTACTACGTATGCCCATTTTGCATTTTCGAAACAGATGTTTTGAGTTTGTTCACATTCCAAATATGGATCCAATCCGTATTGTTCGCAAATTTGGTTTGCTTCTTCGATAGAAGCAATGCCATAGGAGTTCAACACTTTGTTAATATTAGCCAAACGACGATCTTGGCTTTCAAATTTTACTTCACGTATCATTTTTCTTTTCCTCCTATTTTTTTAGTCAATTCGTGGATCAATAAATTTAACAGCACCTTGTTCTTCGGTGAAACGTCCGTAGTGTGCAGTTGCTTTTTTCAAAGCTTCGTTAGCATCTACGCCTTTTTTGATTTGTTCCATCATAACACCAAGGCGAACAAACTCATAACCGCAAACTTCGTCATCAGCATCCAAAGCGATTTTAGTTACATAGCCTTCAGCCATTTCAAGATAACGAACACCTTTTGCTTTAGTGGAGAACATAGTACCTACTTGTGAGCGAAGTCCTTTGCCAAGGTCTTCAAGTCCAGCACCGATAACCAAACCACCTTCAGAGAAAGCAGATTGAGTACGTCCGTAAACAATTTGTAAGAAAAGTTCGCGCATTGCAGTATTGATAGCGTCGCAAACTAAGTCGGTATTCAACGCTTCGAGCAAAGTTTTGCCAGGAAGAATTTCGGCTGCCATAGCTGCCGAGTGAGTCATACCCGAACAACCGATAGTTTCTACCAAAGCTTCTTCGATGATACCATCTTTTACGTTAAGTGACAACTTGCACGCACCTTGTTGTGGAGCGCACCAACCAATACCGTGTGTCATGCCCGAAATATCTTTGATTTCTTTGGCTTTTACCCATTTTCCTTCTTCAGGAATTGGAGCAGGACCGTGGTTAGGACCTTTTTTTACAACACACATGTGTTCTACTTCGTGTGAATAAATCATATAACTTTTATAATTAAATAATGATGATAAATAATTTACACGCAAAGGTAAGAAAAACTCTTATATCTTTTGACATAAAAAGATATATCTTACCATTTGTATACTTTTTCTTCGTTTAACTTGATGAGATACTCGGAGGAACCCATTCCGCAGAAATAACCATTGCCGCCTTCTATGTTGGATGGAATATTGCCATGTGTCTCCATAAAAAAGACACCTTGCGTTGTACTTTGTGCTGCGAAGGAGTTCCAAATTTCAAATTCTTTTTCCCCGATGTGAGCAAATTTGATAGAAAGATAGACACTATCAGTTTTTGGGAAATAATTGAAAAATGAAAGATTTTTATCTAACAATAGATTATTATAAATACGCATTTCCATATTAGGTTTTGATGCTTCAAAAACTCCTAAGGGCATTACCTTATACTGGCTTTTATCTGACGCTTTTAGCATAACAATGTAATGCTCTCCTACAATTAAACTATTTGCATATCCGATAACCTCCATTTTGTCAAGATTATTTTTCTTTACACAGATGGAATCAAATGTGGCTTTAGATGGAATGGTTGATTTGGCCGATACGGAAAAATTATTGTATTTAGCGCTGATGTGATAGGTTTTGCCAACTTCTCCCTTCATAAAAACTGAAGTATATATGTAAGGAGGCATATAATTGGTATCTACCCTGCCAGTCAACAAAACCGAATCTTTTCCATCAAAAATAGTAATAGAACCAAACAATACCAATTGATTTCCAATGATAGAAACTAAAGATGTATCGATAGCTGTAGTGTTATCTCCATCTAATGAATAGCTTTTATGCAGCATAACCACAGGATGTCCATCTGCATCAATCCAACCCTCGAGTACCATTTTTGTGTGATCAACTTCCTCTTGTTCACAACCTACAAACAATAGAGATAGGAATAAAAATGCAATAAAACGAATTTTTCTAAAATTTTCCATATATGCTGATAGAAGGAATTATTGTACTTAAAGATGTACCGAAGGTGGGTTTTAGGTTCTCTCGATAAACCACAAATTGATGATTCTTGCGACAATAAACATTGTAGGCTGACAGGTTAATGCCAAATTCGTGCCCATTTTTCTTTATAATGTCGTATGAGCAACTGAGGTCTAAACGATTATACAATTTCATGTGTGCTCCGTTAAAAGTTGAGTATTTGCAAATCATTTTTCCATTAAGAATGTAAGCTTCTTCTGCTTTTGTATATGGGAGCCCACTTGCAAGAACAAACTGCGCTCCTATGGTCCATCGTTTGGCAAAGTGGGAGTTTATAACTATGTTTAAATCGTGACGACGCTCATGGCTGGCCGAGTATATATATTCTTGACTATTATCCAAGTCTGGAAATTTTCTGGTGGCGTAACCCAAAGAGTAAGATACATGTCCTGAAATAATTCCTTTGTTTTTTTGAATGGTTAGGTTTAAACCGTAGTTTCTCCCATCTCCATTAATCAGATATTCGTCATAGTTAAATCCTTGATTAATAAGTTGTAGAATATTTCCAAGTGACTCGACCACACCATAAATTTGCTTAAAATAACCTTCCATTTGAAAAGACAACATTCCGTTTAATAACGTTGCCGTATACCGAAGATTTGTTCCAATGGCACGTTCTGGAGAATTTTTTTTATCAGCTAACAGAAAAAAGTCAGTAGGTAAACCGCCTCCCGTCAATCCTGCTTTATGGAAAAACTGCGTATAGCATCCTCCATGAAGGGAGATTTCGTGCCCGCCAGCAGGATAGAAATGAAAAGAGAGACGAGGATCACAAGCCCCAAAACAGTGTTTGTTATAAAACAGACTTCCGTGTAACCCAACATTATAAGAGAACCAACCCAAACGATGTTGCAGGTCTGCTCCTATGGCAAACTCTTCGGCGTGTTGAGGAAGTTTGGGTTCGGATTGTTTTATAAAATCCAGTCCCGAATGAAGAAAATTCAACGGTTTTGTATAATAGTGCGTGAAATCAATACTCGAACTTAAAAACATGTTGTCTTTTAGTCGTTTGTTTAATCTGTTTTTGAAGTCGACAGAAGACCATAAGGCTTCTGTATCAACATCAGCAAAAACATTCTCAATGTCAATGACGTTGTTGAACCCTGAATAGCTCAAGGTTGCTCTGTAATTTCCTCCCTGAAGTTGTCTGTTCCAATAGAGAGAACCGACCATGTTATGCCACTTTATTCCTACTCCGAATGCAGTACCTCCTGAGTCGGTAAGTCCGATTTTGTCTCTACTGAAAAATCCACTAAGAACAATTTCGTCTTTTTCTGTTGCTTGAATGGCATAAGTAAGATTGGTATCCAAAAAATAGTAACCAATGTTCATTTCATCTACCTTTAGAAATTTCCCATACAAAGCATTTATATAAGACCCCCTGCCGGAAAGGTATAAAGCAGTTTTTTTTCCACAAGGAATAGTTAAAGTTAGATCACTATTGATTAGCCCAATATTTCCTTCCAATTCAAACTTTTTAGGTTGAAAGTGTTTTGTTTCTAGATTAATCAGCCCACCTATTCGGTTTTCCATTGTGCCACGATGTTCGGCTTGCTCCACCGTCATTCGTTGAAAGTGTGAGGAAATGAATGTTGAAAAGAGTCCTAACAAGTGATTTGGATAGTATACAGGCGCACCATTGATACTTACCATTGTTTGATAATCGTCGCATCCTTGAACGTGTATGCCCGATGTAGTCTCGTTGTTTGTTTGTATCCCTGATAATGACTGCAGATACCTAACCGGATCGCTCGTTCCGAGAACCTTAGGAATGTGCTTTATTGCCGACATGTCTATAAGTGACTTGTTGCTCCTCAGTTCCAAAAGGCTTGATTGCTGTTTATCGACAACAACTACCTCATCAAGCTCCTTGGTTAGCAAAGGGATACTATCTAAAGTAGCTTGTCCAAAGAACAAGCTACTCCAGAATAGAAATGTTATGAGAGGAAATTTTCTCACCTATTGTTTTTTAGTAATCTAATTCAATTTTGTCGTCAGATTCCCAGAAAAATTCTTCTTTGTCGAGTCGTAGATAGTCGTTTAGCAAATCTTCGGTCATATCCACAAGAATATTAAATTTGGATGACTCAAAATAACTTAACGCTGCAAAAGATGTATTCTCTTTTGGGAAGAACATTATTGGCTCAATGTCATAATAGGTATATGAAATAGGACTTGGTACGCCAGTCACAGTACAGTTAGAATGCCAGTCATAAATATAGTCAAAAGTCATAATGTCACTTTCTGCTTTTGGCTGTAGTTTTAGCTGTGCTTGCTCAATGTTATTGCCGTAGTACATCGATGCTTTCATATACTTTCCGTAGATGTCACATAGTTTTTTCTTTGCTTCGAGTGAGTAGTTTGGTTCTTCCCACCATTTTTCGCACCATATATAACCATCGTATGTGTTGTCATATTCATTAGTGTATGTATATTCAAATCTTACATTATAATCCTCATAATTGTAATTGTAATATCGATCTTCATAGTCCATATACTCATCGTATAGGCTAGAACCGCTACTAACTGCTGCTTTTATTTGTATCTTTCCAAGAATGTCGAGAGCGGCTTCGCCTTTGCCAAGTGAGCCAAGTACAGTTTCATATCTATCTCCATACTCCTCGAGCCATTCTTCTCCGTTATCTTCGGTGATGTTTCCGCCATTGTCCCATCCGTAGGCTTCGTATTTTGGAACACTTGCAGCAGCAGTGATTATAGTTTTATCTCCATATTTCATGGTAAATGCCATCGAAGCATTTTTGGTAGAAACCTTAGACTCTTCTTCCCAAGAAACATTTGCCACTTTTGCCTTCATCGACTGATTGATGTAGTCTTTGAGATTTGAGTCCCACACAAAAGTAAATGACATAATCTCTTTAGAACCGTGTTTGAAGTAACCTTTTATGGTAGCAGGAGCCATTACTCGTATAGTACGTTCTCCGTCTTCTATTCGTTCTTCACTAATCCAATTTCCTTGTTCGTCGTATTCATGTTCCCAATGATACTCGGTGTATGTGAAAGAAACTTCTTTCTCAGTTCCTTCGCCCCATACTTTCAACTCACAATTAGTGCCGTTTTTGTCGGTAAAGCGAGCAATTGCTGCCTTGTCATTATTTCTTGTAATGTTTATTTTTTTATTTGTGTCGTCGAAAGTAAATACGCTTCCATATCCACTAAAAGTAAGAAGCATTGTTTTGTTCTCTCCTATCATTGACGCTTTCCCGCTAGCTACAGCTGCCAAGCGAGCTGGTAGAGCAAAAAATTCATCAAACTGTTCTCCGTATTCTTCATACATTTGGACTTCAAAAAATGTTTCCCAATCATAGCTTTCGTATTTTTGATACAAATTGGTCGCCAAATCGGTAACATACTCCTGATCTTTAGGATTAAATGT
>JAGCIZ010000033.1 GCA_017648235.1 Paludibacteraceae bacterium | reverse complement strand
GATCGCTTCTTTTTTTGTAACACAAACCTGATCTCTCAAATCTGCATCTCTTCATTCAAACCCTGAACTCTTTCAGAGCGAAAAGGATTGCAAAAGTACAACCTCTTTTTGTTTCCGCCAAATATTTTTCAATATTTTTTTACTTTTTTTAACTAAAGAACAACTCCTCGTTCCCCGAAAAAGCGGTTGCAAAAGTAGACCTTTTTACCTCTACCACCAAATATTTTTACATGTTTTTTGAAAAAAAATCACAAATAACTGAATCTCAATTGTATAAAAAGGATAAAAATAAAAACAAATTGAAACAAATATTACATATATAAACAAACAACATTAAATTTAGAAGACTAAAAGCCGAATTATTCTCTTCTTTTCCTGTAAAAAAACTCATTCCTTAGTCAAGAAAGACAAAAATAAACGATTTTATTAAACTTAATTTTTATTTTTGCAGTAGTATACATATAAAAAAGAAATGTCTCAACTTGGTTTTTCAAAAAAAGAACATCTCACAGGAGAAACTCGAATAAAAAAACTCTTATCAGAAGGAGATTCCTTTGTTGTATATCCTTTAAGGATTGTTTTTACAAAACGTTTAGCTGTTCAAAAAGAAGCAAATGTTAGAGTTCTCTTTTCCGTACCAAAGAAAAGATTTAAACATGCAGTAGATAGAAATAAAATAAAAAGGCAGTTAAGAGAATCATATCGAAAAAACAAAAGTACTCTTTTTGAAAACATAAACAATAACAACAAAGCATTAGACATAGCTGTGTTATATATATCTAATGATTTTTATCGATTTGAATCTCTCAACAAAAAAACACAAGAAGCATTGACAAAAATCACAAATAAGCTAGAATGAAAAAACCACTTCAGCATATTTTTTTATTGCCAGTTTACTTTTACCAAAAAGCAATATCACCAATGTTTCCTCCATCGTGCAGGTTTACGCCAACATGCTCACAGTATATGGTAGAGGCTGTAATGAAATATGGCATACTAAAAGGAAGTTGGCTTGGCATAAAAAGAATTTTACGTTGTAACCCCTGGGGAGGCAGTGGTTTTGATCCTGTTCCTTAATATAAAAAAAAGAAATGGAAAATATTTTGGGAAAATTAGACAACGCAGAACAATTATTGTTAGAAAGACATCTACAACAAGCACTTGATTTAATAAGTGAAATTTCTTCCAATAATCAAACAAAAGAATACATCGAAGAGATTCAACTAATATATCGTCCCCTACTCACCTATGCGCTTCAAGACATAGAAGACAAAGAAAGTAATACAATATTAAATAGTCTCATTCAAAAAACTTTTATTCTCATCGACAACATTCGCTATGAATTTCAAAGAACAAACAGTTTTTTTGAGAGCAAAGAAAGAGGAAATTTAAATATAGAAATAACTATAAATCAAATAATACAAAAGTCAGAACAAAAATCAGTTCGAAGCTTAATTTCTGAAGTTTTTGACAAAGAAAATGACTACAAAGAGGATACTTTTGATATTGAAAAATCAAACAAGGAACTTTTCTATTCTATTTTGTCATCACAAAGATGGGAAAACTCCTCTCTAGAGATTTTTTGCCAATTACTTCAAAACCCAACTATTCCTCCCACATCAAAATGCCTCTCTATCTCGGCGTTTATGCTAAATGCCTTGAGTTTTTTTGATGAAAATAAAATTTTGTTTTTATTCAAAAATTGGGACAAAGTAGAAAAAGAAGTCTCATACAGAATCATCGTTGCCCTCGTTTTAATCCTAAATAAATATGAAAATAGAATTGCAATTTTTCATTCTATTTTCCAATACCTCCAAAAACTCACAAAGGACAAAAAGTTTGTTGAATTAGTAAAATTTTCAATAATACAACTTGTAAGAACAAGCGAAACTGATGCAATTACAAAAAAAATAAAAGACGAGATTTTGCCTGAAATGCTCAAATTTTCAACACAAATAAAAGATAAAATTGACAACGGGAAAATTGACATTGATGACATAGAAGAGCAATCAGCTGCTTGGCAAGAGTTTTTTGAGGAAAATAATTTAAGCGACAAAATGGAGGAATTTAGCGACCTACAGAGAGACGGTTCCGATGTTTATATGAGCACTTTTTCCGGTTTAAAATCTTATCCTTTTTTCAATTCAGCATACAATTGGTTTTTACCTTTCGACACAAAACATTCGTCCGTCAATCAACTATTTAAGCACGACTCCGAATTTTTGTCCATTCTAACAGAAAATTCTTGGATGTGCAATTCCGACAAATATTCATTCTGCCTTACATTATCTCAGTTACCACAGAACCAATGGAACTCCATGATAAATAACAGCAAAATGGAATCCCAACAACTTCAAAGCGACAAAGACGATAAAAAACTTACAAAACCAACATTAGAAATAGAACAAAATATCAATCAATACGTTCAGGATTTATATAGATTTTACAAACTTTTTCCAGCAAAAGTAACTTATAATCCATTTAATGAAGTTCTAAAAATCCACAAGAACTTATTTTTAAGAAACCTTTTTGACAAGAACGACCTTACTTCAATTGCTGATTTTTATTTCACTAAGAAAATCTATAGCGCAGCATTTGAACTTTTTAAGGATTTTTCAGAAACAAAAAATGACATTGCGATTCTCAAGAAAATGGGTTACTGCGCACAACAAATGCAACATTGGAATCAAGCTATTGATTTTTATAACAACGTTCTTCTTTTTGATCCACAAAACAAATGGACGTTAAAAAGATTAGCTTTTTGTTCGAAAAAACTAAACCAATGGAAAAATGCTCTTTCTTTTTACAAAGAGGCAGAAAAACTCGAGCCAGATAATCTAAAAATTCAGCAAAACATCGCAAATTGTCTTTTTGAACTCAAAAAATACGAAGAAGCTCTTTCTCTATTTTTTAAAATAGAATACCTCTCCCCCAACAACCATGACATACAACAAGCCATTATATTCTGTTCTCTCTTTTGCGACAAAAAAGAGCAAGCGTTAAAATACAGCAATAAATTAAAAGAAAATAATCCTAAGTTTGACGATTTTATTTTGATTGGATTTTGCCATTTTCTAACGAAAAATAAAGAAGAAGCCATCAATCATTTTCAAAAAGGTTATTTGGAAATCAAATCGAAAGAAGATTTTTTTGCTCGTTTCAATGAAATTGGATTAATTTTTCAAAATTTTGGCATCAACTACAACAAACTTAATCTTCTGAACGAGTTTTTACGTTTACATTTTTCAAAATTATGATAACAATTAAATTAGAAAACATGCACTTTCATGCTCATCACGGTTTTTTTGATGAGGAACAAAAAATTGGCAATGAATTTATAGTAACTGTAAGTATTGACTTGGATTTAGATACTCCACAACTATCAGATGACTTGAAAGACACACTGAACTATCAAGCAATTTATGACGCCACAAAAGAGCAAATGCAAATAAAATCACGATTAATAGAAAATGTTGCTCAACGCATTTTGAATGCAATAAAGGCTCTTCATCCCAAAATAACAAAAACAGAAGTTCTGCTAGCAAAAATCAACCCTCCGCTTGGTGGGCATGTTGAGCAAGTTGAAGTTCGTCTTTGCGAATAAAAAAGAGCCACAAAATGTGGCTCTTTTCTTTATTTAATAAATATCTTTATCCTTCTTTTATAATTTTTTCTGCTAATTCTAAAATAGAGGTATCGTCAAGAGTTACAATTCCGCCATCAGGACCAGATTCTATATGTATACCACAACTATTGCCTTCCTTATAATTATGTCCACCAAAATAATTTCTTACAGTTTCCTCTCCTAAACCCAATTCATCAGCGATTCTTTTCATACTTCCGCTTGGCAAACTGTCTTTAATTTTACGCAACTCGTTGAATGTGATTGTCTTTACCATAGCAATATAAATTTATAAGATTAAAAAATTATTTATTTAAAATACTCCGATAAAATTAAGTAAGATATTTATCAAAAGCAAATATATTTTCCTTTTTTTCAAAAAAAATAATTTACAAACCTACTAGGTTCTGCATTTTCGAAAACTATTTCCCTGCCAAAACAACAAATGGCACAATCATTTCTTCCATTGAAATTCCACCATGTTGAAACGTATTTTTGTAGTAATTGGCGTAATAATTAAAATTGTTTGGATAAGCGAAAAAGTCATTATTTGTTGCAAAAACATACTGCGTATTGATACTTTGACTTGTAAGACCAAACTTAGATGGTTGCTTTATAGCAAAAACCTCTTTTTCGTTATAAGTCAAACTTTTATCAACTTTATAGCGTAAATTAACATTGGTATTTTTATTTCCAACAATTTTTATCGGATTACTTATACTGACTGCTCCGTGGTCAGTTGTAATAACAACTTTAACATTACTTTTTGCCAATTTTTGAAATAGAGTTTTTACAAATGAGCGTTCGAACCACGACAAAGTCAAATCTCTATAATCTTTCTCATTTTCCGCCAATTCACGTATCATCTGCGAATCGGTTCTAGCATGAGAAAGCATATCTACAAAATTAAGAATACAAACATTCAAGTCGTTTTCCAATATTTTTGGCAACATGGCTACCATTTTTTCTCCAAATTGTGAATTATTCACCTTTCGATAAGAAAACGTATACTTTTTCCTAAAACGATCTATTTGAGACTGTATAAGTTTTTCCTCATTCTGATTTTTATCCTCATCGCCCTCCTCATCAATCCACAGTTGCGGGAAATACTGCTGCAACTGAGCCGGCATCAACCCCGAAAAAACAGCATTTCGTGCATATTGAGTAGCTGTAGGGAGAATACTACAATATACGTCCTCGTCCAAGACAGAAAAATAAGGTGTAATAATATTATCTCGTATCAACTTCCACTGATCCAATCTAAAATTATCAATCAAAATAAAAAAGACTTTTTCTCCAGCATCAAGAATTGGAAAAATCTTTTTCTTAAATAAATCTGGAGATAAAATTGGTCTATTCTCTGGCTCCTCGAACCACGAAGCATAATTCTTTTTTATGAATTTAGAAAAAGTATTATTCGCTTCCGACTTTTGCATAGAAAGCAAATCACTCATCTCATTATTCGTTTCCGAAAGTTCCAAATCCCAATAAACCAACTTTTTATAAACATCCTTCCATTGCTCAAATGTAAGCGACTCATTGAGTTGCATTCCTATTTTTGCAAAATCAGAACG
>JAGCIZ010000325.1 GCA_017648235.1 Paludibacteraceae bacterium | reverse complement strand
TGGCGAATGGCTACTCGACGATGGTGGCAAAAAAATTGCCGTAAGTGGCAAAGATGGCATCACGCCTCAGCTAAAAATCGAAAACGGATTTCGGTGGGTTTCTTACGACGGCAAAGCCACTTGGGAAAAACTTGGAGAAGCAACTGGCGAAAACAGTGGAAACAACTTCGCTGGTGGCGAATGTATGATAAAAGAGATAACCGACGAGGGCAGTAGCGTACGCTTTACGCTTGCCGACGATACGGTGATTACCATAGCCAAAGACCCTAATGGACCCGATACCAATGCTGTATTTACCATTACTTACAAAGCCAATGGAGGCGAGGGCGAAGATGTAGTGAACGAAGTGCCTTACGGACGTATTTATTATATTGGATATACAGGATACTGGGGATGTGAAATGGATGAAGTTGAATTTACCAAAGAGGGAGATGATTTGGTTTCGTGGAACACGAAGCCCGATGGTACAGGAGAAACTTTTCTTCCTGACTATGAAAACGCTATAGTAGCGCTGAAAGACATGACGCTTTATGCGCAGTGGGGTGTTAGTTACATTCTTACGTTAAGCGAAGAAGGTAGAGGAGATGCATATGTCTATAGAGGATATTATGATTATATTGAAGATGGTAGATACAAAGTTTTTGGAGAAATTGTCATAGAGGCGAATTCTTATGAAGATTCTGAATTTGTTAGGTGGAGCGATGGAAATACGGACAACCCTCGTACCATTACGATAACTTCTGACACTACCCTTACGGCTATATTCTCTGGTGGAAGTGGAGAAGGTGGATATGAGGATGAAGAATTGGAAGTGCCAGCTACATGTACCGACTATGTAGACCTTGGCTTGCCTAGCGGACTGAGGTGGGCAACTTGCAACGTAGGTGCTTCTAGCCCAGAGGAGTATGGTAGTTACTTTGCATGGGGAGAAGTAACCACAAAAAGAAGTTTTACTGAAGAAAATTACAAATGGGCTAGAGGATTTCAAGATGAAACAGGTTTTATTTTTGATGGTTATAGCAAGTATAATGAGGAAGATGAAAAAAATACTCTTGATTCTGAAGACGATGCGGCTACTGTAAATATGGGAATTCCTTGGCGCATGCCAACTGAAGAAGAGGTGCAAGAGCTTATAGATGAGTGTACTTGGACATGGACTTATGATTATGACGGAACGGGAGCAAATGGATATATTGTAGAAAGTAAAACTAATAGCAATCATATCTTCCTTCCTGCTGCTGGCTATTATAATGGGGGGTCGCAAGAGAGGGTAGGCTTCTATCTGTCGAGCTCGATTTATAAATATGAAGATTATGATTATGATGATGATTATTTTTATTATGTTTATAATTATTCTAGTGTTAGAATATTTTATGTCGATCCCAGTTCATATGATTCAACAAATGGTCAGCGTGAATTAGGTAACTCTGTTCGTGGTGTGAGAGAGTAAAAAATATGAAGAAATAAAAAAAATGCTCGTCAAAAAAAACATTTGGCGAGCATTTTCCTTTTTTTATTGTTTAACTAATAATTTATTTCTTGAAGTAGCGGTTGTATAGTCCTTCGAAACCTTTGCCATGGCGTGCTTCGTCTTTTGCCATTTCGTGCACGGTGTCGTGTATTGCATCGAGGTTAAGCTGTTTTGCACGTGTAGCAATGCGTTTTTTGTCTTCGCAAGCACCACATTCGGCGTTCATACGTTTTTCGAGGTTGGTTTTAGTGTCCCATACCACATCGCCAAGCAATTCGGCAAATTTTGCTGCGTGTTCAGCCTCTTCCCAAGCGTAGCGTTTGTATGCTTCAGCAATTTCTGGATAACCTTCGCGGTCGGCTTGGCGGCTCATGGCAAGGTACATACCTACTTCGGTACATTCGCCAAGGAAGTGGTTGTTAAGGTCTTTTATCATCTCATCGTCGCAGCCTTTTGCCACACCAATCACGTGTTCGTCAGCAAAAACAAGTTTTCCTGCATTTTCTTCCATTTCTTTGAATTTAGAAGCTGGAACTTTACACATTGGACATTTTTCTGGAGCTGCATCTCCTTCGTGGATGTATCCACACACACTGCAAATAAACTTTTTCATATTCTTTTTGTTTTTTTAATTGGGTTAGTAAATCAAAATTTTATAATAATCGTTTTTATTTTAGTTTTTCTTGTTACACTTACTGCAAATGCCTTTGGCGTATATCTGCACCTCGTTGGATGTAAATCCGTTTGGCACGTTCAGCGTTGCATTCTCAGTAACGTCTATGTCAAAAATCGCGCCACAGTGTTGACATATAAAGTGTGCGTGATGATGAACATAGCCGTCAAATCTAGCATTTTTTTCATCAATTTCAATCATCAAAGCCACACCTTTTGCTACAAATAACTTCATAGTGTTGTAAACCGTAGTTTTCGATAGCGTTGGGATGCTAGGGTATAGGTCGTTGTAAATTTCATCTACGCTTGGGTGTGTTCTGTGCGAAAGCAAGTAGTCCATCAACGCGATGCGTTGCAACGATGGTTTTATACCATTTTCTAGCAAATATGTCTTTGTGTTTGTTTTCATTTTGTAATGATTACAATTTTGTATTCGTTGCAAAAGTAAATGTTTTTTTTAATTCACCAAAAAAAATGACAAAAAAAATGTGTTTTTTTTCAAAATATCTTTTCAAGCAAAAAAAATAGAGAGTTTTCATTATTTTTGCGTTGCTTAAAAACGAAAGAAGAAAAATAAATACGTTGTAATATGAATAAAACAAAAAATCCTATTAGTTGGGTGCCTAGTGTATATTTTGCAATGGGTTTGCCCTTTATCGCACTCAATTTGGTGTCGGTTATTATGTTTAAGGATTTGGGCGTGAGCGAAGCAAAAATCACGTTTTGGACTTCGTTGCTTACCCTTCCTTATACGCTGAAGTTTCTTTGGAGTCCGTTGCTCGAAATCTACGGAACTAAAAAATCGTTTGTTGTAGTAACACAGTTGCTTTCGGGCATCTGCTTTGGTTTAGTGGCATTTTCGTTGCCTTTGCCAAGCTACTTTTCGTTTGCCATTGCTATAATGGCGGTGATTGGCTTCAGCGGAGCAACTCACGACATTGCAACCGATGGCATTTACCTCGAAGCGCTTGATAAGGACACGCAAGCTCGTTACATTGGTTGGCAAGGTGCGTTCTACAATTTGGCCAAAGTGCTTGCCAATGGAGGTTTGGTGTGGTTGGCAGGCGTTTTGATGTCCAACATGAAAGCCTCTTATGGCCAAGCAGATGCAGCAATGTATGCTTGGATGATAATTATGGGAATTCTTGGCGTATTGCTTATCGCATTGTCGGTTTATCACTTTTTTGCACTTCCTGCAACAAAGAAAAATACTTCGGCTGGTTCGTTTTCCGACAGTATGGTGGATTTGTGGAACGTGATTAAGGCGTTTTTTACAAAGAAATACATCGTGTTCTATCTTTTCTTCATTGTTTGCTATCGTTTGACCGAAGGTTTTGCCATCAAAATGGTGCCACTTTTCCTAAAAGCATCGTTGGCTGATGGCGGTTTGGCTCTATCGAATGAAACCATTGGTCTTATCTACGGAACACTTGGCACAATTGCCTTTATCGTTGGATCGATTTTGGGAGGGTACTATATCGCTCATTTCGGTTTGAAAAAAGTGTTGTTTTCGTTGATATGCATATTCAATATTCCGTTTATTATTTATTATTTGTTTGCTCTCTA
>JAGCIZ010000324.1 GCA_017648235.1 Paludibacteraceae bacterium | reverse complement strand
TCATCAACGTACGCACCAACGCAAAGTCCATACTGTGTGCGGCCGTTCATTGTTTGCGCATAAACGTAGTAGTTTTCCTTTTCATCTTGCACCAACCAACCTTGTTTTTGGAAATTTTTGAAATTCTCAACTGCTTTTGAATAAACTTTTTCGTCGTGTTCATCTGTTCCAATTGGGAAATCTATTTCGGGTTTGATAATGTGATACAACGATTTTTCATTGCCTTCGGCCTCTGCTCTTGCTTCTTCCGAATTGAGCACGTCATAAGGACGTGATGCTACTTGTTCCACTAAGTTTTTTGGTGGACGAATTCCTTTGAATGGTTTAATTATTGCCATAATTATCTAATATTAAATTCTTTATATATCAAATTGTTCAAAGCACAAAAATGTCTGCAAAATTACAAAAAAGGCGCCAACCAGCAAAAACATTTTATTCTTCACTCCAAAACAGCAATTTGTTTTTTTCTCCAAGTAGAGTTTTTTTTCTATCTTCGCCGTTGCATTTTCGGGATGTAGCTCAGCCCGGTTAGAGTACGCGTCTGGGGGGCGTGTGGTCGCTGGTTCGAATCCAGTCATCCCGACAAAAAAGAATCCTTGATAAGCAGAAAAATCTATCGAGGATTTTTATTGTTTTAGAGAAAATACAATTTCTAACTATGAAAAAAATCGTTCCCTTACTTATAGTTTTTTTACTCATCGCAACACTGATTCCAATATTTTGCATTAAAAAGAATTCAGTAGCAGTAGCAACATCAACTAAAAAAGATTTGTTCAACACAAGCAAAGGAGATGGTGTTATTCCTCCATATCGTATTCCTGGAATTACAAAAGCAAGCAATGGCCGTTTGATTGCATCTGCTGCACGTTTGGTTTGTGGCACAGATCCCGGATTCGGTCAAGTAGACGTGGTGTGCCGTACAAGCGACAACAATGGTGAGACATGGAGCGAAATTAAAGAAGTGGCCGTAGGAAACGGTATTACCTCTGCTACGGTAAATTATTTTGAAACAGCATTTGGCGACCCTGCCATTGTTGCTGATCGTACAAGCAATGAAGTAATGATTCTTGCAGTAGCCGGATGTACTTATTATCCAAGCACAAACACTACTCGTCAGAACCCTAATCTTGTTGCTATTATTCGCAGCCATGATAATGGCTCAACGTGGGAAATACCACGAAACATTACAGAGCAAATTTATAGTCTTTTCGATAGCGGAAATCCTATGGAATCAGCTTTCGTTGGAGGAGGAAAAGTTTTCCAAAGTCGCATTGTAAAAAAAGGAAAATATTATCGCGTATATGCAGCATTGGCAGCTCTTCCTAATGGAAACAGAGTAATTTATACTGACGATTTTGGTGCAACTTGGCATGCTCTCGGAGGTGGGTTTGCTCTTCCAGTTCCTGGTGGCGACGAACCAAAGTGTGAAGAAATGCCCGACGGACGAGTTATTATTTCGAGCCGAGTAGGAGGAGGACGTCTATATAACATTTACACTTATACCAATACGCTCGAAGGAACTGGAGAATGGGAAACTTCAGTCAAATGTACATTTGCTGGCTCTGGTCTGATTCCAGGCAACAATGCAACAAATGGCGAAATTTTGATTGTTCCCGTCAAACGCAATTCGGATCAAAAGGAGATGTATTTGGCATTGCAATCGTTACCTACAGGAAGTACACGTACTAACGTAGGTATTTACTATAAAGAATTGACAGATTTTACCGATATGAATTCGGTCTCAAACTTTTCGAATGACTGGAACGGATTTTTTCAAGTTAGCAACACCGTTTCTGCTTATAGTTCAATAGAATTACAAGCTGACAACAGGATAGGTTTCATCTACGAAGAAACTTTGACAAGTTGGGGAACTCGACCAAATCCAGTAACAACAAGCTTCCCAATGGGAGAAGGCACTCACAATTTTGATGGTTTTGACAACATCTATGTTGCCTATGATTTAGAATATATCACAGGCGGTGCTTATTCAGTTAAAAATGATGTAGACAGAAAACTATTTCTGCAAAATTACTTTAGAAATTTAGTTGAAAATTCTACTATTTCTACCAATCTAAAAAATGAAATTAACGATGCGATTAACACCCTCAGTACAAATCCAACTACCCAAGAAGTGGATTACATTTATCAGCTGCTCTACAACTAACAAAAACAATAAAAGTGTTTGTATTACTGGCAAGAAATTCTGAGAAACAACTAATAAATAGTTATATCATATTAGATGATGAAGCATATGATATGCATCCTTTTAAGAATTCATCACGATTTATTCAAACTTCAGAGGTCGATAAAGATTCAATAATTATGGGC
>JAGCIZ010000323.1 GCA_017648235.1 Paludibacteraceae bacterium | reverse complement strand
TACGTCATACGATGATACATATTGCGAGAAGTTTCCTCCTGCATTAGCGATCATTGTGTTTGCTGTAGACACAACCCCAGCTAGAGAACTCCAGTTGTAGTTCAAGAAGAAACCATTTGCTGCTGGGAAGAAACAATCGAAACTTGTACTTCCACAAGCACTAGAACTCAACGAACTACTCAAGTTATAAAAATCAAAGTGCAATAGTGGCATATCGTAAGTTTCTCTCAAAGCATGACAATTGAAAAGCAAAGTTTTCATTGCATCGAAACTTGACCAAGTTTGTTCAGAGTTGAAACCCAAACCATCGATACCATAATACTTCAATAGTTTCATCAACTTGTCAGCGCCACCT
Organism: Paludibacteraceae bacterium; assembly: GCA_017648235.1. GTDB lineage: Bacteria > Bacteroidota > Bacteroidia > Bacteroidales > Paludibacteraceae > RGIG9608. The sequence continues at coordinate 2,264 of JAGCIZ010000323.1, read as the reverse complement.
TGAGTCAATGTGTAATAGTTTTGTCCATGACCTCCATCTGAGTTTGTTTGAGCCACAGCCCATGGTGCTGCAGAAACAACACTCGTTGCTACACCATTTTTGTGAGCCACATCGGCAAATGCACCTGGTTGACGCAAGAAACCTTGAGTCCAGTTTCCGTGAATGTCAATATAGTTCCAAGAACTAAATGCTTCCGAATCAAATGCATAGCGAGGCAAAGAAGTCCAACCTCCACCATCTGACTCATTGATAGGCACCCACCACAACACTTTGCGTTGACGGCGCATAGATGTTTTACTGTCTTGAATAACTTGAGTATTCTCATTAGTAAAACGTTTCAAAGGACGAACACGACCAATGTAAAAATTGTCGTTTTTAGTCCCCGATGGAGCACTACCCGGTTCCCAAGAAGAATAGTACTTCCACATCCAATCTGATACATCGTTGTTACCGATGTAGTTTTCGTGTTTACAATCCGCTGAAGCAAATCCGGCAAACAACAACATTGCAACTACAAAAAAATACTTTTTCTGTTTCATAATAATTAAAATTAAAATTTGCCAAAGTTATTTTCTTTTTTTGATATATGCAGAAAAAAAAAGAAAAATCACACCTAAAATTCCTTCTTTGATTCTTCCCAGATTTCATCCATCTCCTCGAGAGAAAGAGATTTCAAAGGACGATCTAGTTCTTTTGCTTTGTTTTCCAAATAATTAAAACGAGAAATAAATTTCTTATTTGTTCTCTCAAGAGCATTCTCTGGATTTATGTCATAAAGTCTAGCTGCATTGACCAAGCTAAAAAACAAATCTCCAAATTCAGCTTCCATTTTTTCCATATCCGTTTTCTCCACTTCAGACTGAAACTCTTGTATTTCTTCTTTTACTTTAGCCCAAACTTGCTCACGACGATCCCAATCAAAACCCGCACTTCGCGCCTTATCTTGTATGCGATACGCTTTAACTAACGCAGGAAGCGCATCTGGGACACCTTGCAACACTCGCTTATTTCCTCCTTTTTCTTTTAGCTTCAGTTGTTCCCAGTTCTGCTCCACTTCAGTGGCGCTACTCACTTTTACATCCGAAAAAATATGTGGATGACGGTATATCAACTTCTCACAAATAGCATCACAAACATCCTTGATGTCAAATAATTGATTTTCACTGGCTATCAACGAATAAAATACGATATGCAAAAGCACATCTCCAAGTTCTTTTTTAACATCCTGAAAATCTTTTTCCGAAATTGCATTTGACAATTCATAAACCTCTTCTATGGTAAGTGTTCTCAACGAATCAAACGTTTGTTTACTATCCCATGGGCACTTCAAACGAAGTTCGTCCATCACCTGCAACAAACGAGCAAATGCATCTTTTTTTTCCTCTAGTGTATGTTCCATATTCCTTTTGTTTTAACCAAAAGCAAAAATAAGCATTTCTACAGTCAGTTGTTTACTCTAATTCGCAATTTATAACTACTTTTGCACTATGATTGAGATTATTCCTGCTATTGATATTATTGATGGAAAATGTGTTCGTCTTTCAAAAGGCGACTACTCCAAACAAAAAACTTACAACGAGAACCCACTCGAAGTTGCAAAAAGTTTTGAATACCACGGTGTTAAAAGGCTTCATTTGGTTGATTTAGATGGTGCAAAAAGTCAGCACATTGTTAATCATAAAGTTCTTGAAAAAATAGCCACTCACACTTCTTTAACCATTGACTTTGGCGGAGGCCTAAAAACTGATGAAGATTTGCATATTGCGTTTTCGTCTGGGGCAAAAATGGTTACTGGAGGAAGTATTGCCGTAAAAAACGAAGAGGTTTTTTCTTCTTGGATTGAGAAATATGGAGCAGATAGAATCATTTTAGGAGCCGACGTCAAAAACAAACAAATTGCAGTAACAGGTTGGAAGGAAAATACCTCTATCGAACTTTTCCCTTTTCTTGAAAAATACATCAATAAGAACATATCAAAAGTCATTTGTACCGACATAGAGAAAGATGGTATGCTTGGAGGTTGTTCTATCGATTTGTACAACGAAATATTACAATATTCTCCCTCGCTTTACCTTGTTGCAAGCGGAGGAATATCATGTTGGAACGATGTTGAAATTTTAGAAAAAAATAATATACCTGCCGTAATTATCGGTAAAGCTATTTACGAAGGCAGAATCACTTTAAAAGAAATAGAAAAACGAATTTTAGAAAAATAAAACTATGACTATCGATTTCGAAAAAATGGGAGGACTTGTTCCCGCTAT
>JAGCIZ010000322.1 GCA_017648235.1 Paludibacteraceae bacterium | reverse complement strand
TTTTGATATTAATTTTCGTGTAGGTTGGAAGTTTAATTTGAATAAGAAAAAATGAATATGAAAACAATAAAAAAATATGGCATAATATTGCTTTCTACCGTTGTTCTTTGCCTACAAAGTTGCTTAAAGGTAGACGAAGAAAAGTTTTTTTCCGTATACACAGGAGAAGCTTTGGTTTCAGAAAAAGGCGTAACACTTACCGCACGGATTAATAAAGAAGTTCTTGAGCAACACGGAGAGTGTGGATTTTCTATTTCTATATATGATCCTAACGATTGTTATTATCATTATCATTCTTTTGGATATCACTATGCAGAAAAAATAAATGGAGATTATATAACTATATCACTACCTTTATTTTGGGAATATGAAGATGGGCATATAGTGGATCTTCGTGGAAAAACACTACGTTTCAGTCCTTTTCTTAACAACTGGGAAGAAGAAGGAAGAATAAAAGAGATAGAGATTCCCAATTATAAAACTCCTGACTATGCAGATTTAGGCTTAAGCGTAAAATGGGCAACCTATGACATAGGAGCGGAGAAAATAGAAGAGGATGGACTACTTTTCAGATGGGGAGAAACCACTGGCGTCGAAACAGATTATTCAGATTATTATGATTGGGATTGGAGCAACTACAAATGGTGCTACGGAGGTCAATGGTCCTTAACTAAATATTGCACAGATGAGAGCTATGGTTATTACTATGATTTCATTGACAACATAACCACACTTGAGGCAGAAGATGATGCTGCGTCTGTGCTTTGGGGAGATGAATGGCGCATGCCTACTAAAGAAGAGTTTCAAGAATTGATAGACAAATGCTCTTGGACATACGTAGATATTCTAACACCTGCTAGGGATTATGTATTATTATCTGCATATAAAGTAGAAAGTGATAATGGCAATTTTATTTTCCTTGGATGTAATGACTATTGGTCTAGTTCCCTTTATGAAGAAATTCCTTACCAAGCATATTGCTTCTACTCAACTAATGGGAGAAAAAGAGATCGATGTGAGAGATGTTTGATTCGTGCTGTGCGTGAAGATTAGTTTCTCTTAAGTTTTAGATAAAAAAACTCGATTCAAGAATCGAGTTTTTTTATTGGTTGCAATGAGGCAAAAGTTTTTTGATAAAACTTTTCCATTTTTTATCCACTAAAAAATTTCTCTTTTATAATTTTGCAAGAACATCATAAAAAAAAAACGAAAATTATGGACATATTAGAAAAGATGCGTCAACGCGCAAAAGCAAATCTACAGCGCATAGTGCTCCCCGAAGGTGATGAGCCTCGCACGCTTGAAGCTGCCAATCAATTACTTAAAGAAAAAATCGCTAAAATTATTCTTATCGGAAATCCTGATACGATTAACAAGATGGCCGAAGAAAAAGGTTTTGAGTATATCTCAGAAGCATTGATTTTTGATCCAGAAACCAACGAAAGCATGCCGATGTATGCAGAACTTCTCTACAATATACGCAAAAGCAAAGGCATGACTTTAGAAGAAGCAGCTACACTTGCAAAAAATCCGCTTTATCTTGGCTGTTTGATGATAAAAAATGGCGATGCCGATGGAGAACTAGCAGGAGCGCGTAATACAACAGGAAATACTATTCGTCCTGCGTTCCAAATTCTAAAAACAAAACCTGGAGTAAGTGTTGTGTCTGGTGCATTTTTAATGTTAACTCCAGCTACTCAGTTGGGCGAAAATGGTTTTTTGGTTTTTGCTGATTGTGCGGTAAATCCTTGTCCAACAGCTGAAGAGTTAGCGCAGATTGCAGTTTCTACTGCAGAAACGGCTCGTGTTCTTGGTGATATGGAGCCTAGAGTAGCTATGCTTAGCTTCTCAACAAAAGGAAGTGCAAAGCACGAACTAGTGGACAAAGTTACCAAAGCAACCGAGTTGGCAAAAGAACTTGCTCCAGAGTTGATGATAGACGGAGAGTTGCAAGCCGACGCAGCATTGATTGCTTCTGTTGGCGAACTCAAAGCACCGAATAGCAAGGTTGCAGGAAAAGCAAATGTTTTGGTATTCCCTGATTTGCAAGCAGGTAACATCGGATACAAACTTGTTGAACGATTTTCTGGAGCTCAGGCTATTGGTCCAATTCTGCAAGGAATTGCTGCTCCCGTGAACGATTTAAGTCGTGGTTGTAGCGTAGATGATATTGTAAAAATGGTAATAATCACTGCAAATCAAGCAATGGGATAAATACGTGTAAGTTTATGCATAAGAAAGGAAGAAGAATCTGTTTATGGTTCTTCTTTTTTTATTTGTAAAAATGTACAAATATAGAATCACAAAATCCACTCTTTTGCAAATTGGATATGTGCCAATAGTTTTGTACCTTCGCAAGGTTTTTTTATAACAAAAATTTATAAACTACAATGGAACTTGCAAGTAAATATAATCCTAAAGACATTGAACAAAAGTGGTATCAATATTGGCTTGATAATAAACTTTTTGCATCGAAACCTGATGCTCGAGAACCATATACTGTGGTAATTCCTCCACCTAATGTGACGGGTGTTCTTCACATGGGACACATGCTAAACAATACGATTCAAGATATTCTTGTTCGTCGTGCTCGTATGACTGGGAAAAATGCTTGTTGGGTTCCTGGAACTGACCACGCTTCTATTGCTACTGAAGCAAAAGTGGTAAATCGTTTGGCGCAAAAAGGAATAAAAAAAACTGACCTTTCTCGCGAGGAATTTTTGAAATACGCTTGGGAGTGGACCGATGAGCATGGCGGAATCATTCTCAAACAACTTCGTAAACTTGGTGCGTCGTGCGATTGGGATCGTACGGCATTTACTATGGACGATGTACGTTCCGAATCGGTTATTAAAGTGTTTTGCGACCTTTATAACAAAGGTTTGATTTATCGTGGAGTGCGCATGGTCAATTGGGACCCCAAAGCTCTCACGGCTCTTTCTGATGAGGAGGTTATTTACAAAGAACAGCAAGGAAAACTTTACTATCTCCGCTATAAAGTTGTTGGGGAAGAAAAATATGCAATTGTAGCAACTACTCGTCCAGAAACTATTATGGGAGATACGGCAATGTGTATCAACCCTAATGACCCTAAAAACCAATGGCTAAAAGGTAAACGAGTGATTGTGCCTCTTGTAGGGCGCGAAATTCCTGTTATCGAAGACGACTATGTGGATATTGAATTTGGTACAGGTTGTCTTAAGGTTACGCCAGCTCATGATGTAAATGACTACATGCTTGGGGAAAAATACAATCTGCCAAGTATAGATATTTTCAACGATAACGGAACAATAAGCGAAGCTGCAGGTATTTACGTCGGAATGGATCGTTTTGATGTTCGCGAACAAATCGAAAAAGATTTAGCTACGGCTAACTTACTTGAAAAAGTGGAAAGTTACACCAATAAGGTGGGATGTTCGGAGCGTACTAGTGTTCCTATCGAACCAAAACTTTCGATGCAGTGGTTCCTAAAAATGCAACATTTTGCTGATATGGCTTTGCCTCCAGTGATGAATGATGAACTAAAATTTTATCCTGCGAAGTACAAAAATACATATCGCAATTGGCTTGAAAATATCAAAGACTGGTGTATTAGTCGTCAACTTTGGTGGGGACATCGTATCCCAGCATATTACCTGCCAGAAGGAGGATACGTTGTAGCAGAAACAGCAGAGGCTGCACTCGAGGCCGCAAAAGCAAAAACAGGAAATAACGATTTAACTCTTAATGACCTTCGCCAAGACGAAGATTGTCTTGACACATGGTTCTCATCTTGGTTATGGCCTGTTTCTTTATTCGATGGAATCAATACGCCAAACAATGAAGAAATCAACTACTATTACCCAACAGCTGATCTTGTGACTGGCCCAGATATTATTTTCTTTTGGGTAGCGCGCATGATTATGGCAGGGTATGAATACAAAGGTGATATGCCTTTCCGTAATGTATATTTCACAGGTATCGTGCGTGATAAAATTGGTCGAAAAATGTCTAAATCACTTGGAAACTCGCCTGATCCACTAGATTTGATCGAACAATACGGAGCTGATGGTGTGCGCATGGGAATGATGCTTGCAGCACCTGCAGGAAACGATATCCTTTTTGATGAAGCACTTTGTGAGCAGGGTCGTAACTTCAATAATAAAATTTGGAATGCTTTGCGTTTGGTAAAAAGTTGGCAAGTAGCAGACATTCAGCAAACAGAATCGGCAGAAATAGCCGTGAAGTGGTTCTCTGAAATGCTTAAAAATGCACAAAACGAAATCAATGATCATTTTAGCAAATATCGTCTTAATGAAGCTTTGATGTGCATTTATAAACTTTTCTGGGACGAATTTTCAGCTTGGTATCTCGAGATGATTAAGCCTGCTTTTGGACAACCTATTGATAGCAAAACATTTGAAGCAACTATTGCTTTCTTTGAACAGTTGACTCTACTTTTGCATCCATTTATGCCATTCATTACTGAAGAAATTTGGCAAGCATTGGCAGAAAGAAGTGAAGGAGAAAGTGTGATGGTAGCTCAACTTCCAAGCAATAAAGAAGCAAATCTTCAACTTATAAAAGATTTTGAAATAATAAAACAAGTTGTTGCAGGAATTCGTCAAATTCGTTTGGAGCGCAACATTCCTAACAAAGAGTCGCTCGTGCTCAATATTACGAAAGGTAATCACAACAACGAGTTCAATGCTGTAATTACAAAAATGTGTAATCTGTCTGAGATAGTAGCTGCTATGAACGATACTGCGGCAGCTACATTTATGGTAAGAACTACAGAGTACGCAGTGCCTCTTTTGAGCAAAATCAATATTAAAGAAGAAATTGCCAAAGCAGAAGAGAAGATTGCTTATTTTGAAAAATTCCTTGATGGGGTGATGAAAAAGCTCAACAACGAACGTTTTGTTGCCAATGCAAAACCCGAAGTTGTAGAACTAGAACGTAAAAAGAAAGCTGATGCCGAGAGCAAAATAAAAACATTGCAAGAAACCATTAGTAATCTCAGAAAAAATTAAAATAAAATGAAGAAAGGAGAGGAAAAATAAATATTCCTCTCTTTTTGTAACACACTTATTTAACCGAAAAATGATAACACTTTCAAACATTGCCATGCAATTTGGCAAACGTATTCTATTCTCTGACGTAAATCTTAAATTAACCAATGGTAATTGCTATGGTATTATTGGCGCCAATGGAGCTGGAAAATCTACCCTTATTAGAATGATAAGTGGAGAACTTGACCCTACTCGTGGACAGATTACCTTTGGCCCTGGCGAACGTCTTTCTGTATTGAAACAAAACCACTTTGAGTTTGACGCTCTAACTGTAATTGATACAGTGATGATGGGAAATGAAATGCTTTGGAAAGTAAAAGAAGAAAAAAATCTTATTTACATGAAAGAGGATTTTTCGGAAGAAGATGGAATTCGTGCGGCAGAGTTAGAAGAAAAGTTTGCCGAAATGGATGGGTGGAATGCTGAATCAAATGCCGCTTCCCTTTTAAGTGGATTAGGAATAAAAGAAGATTTGCATTATCAACTGATGGGAGAGTTGAGTGCGAAAGAAAAGGTGCGTATTTTGTTAGCAAGAGCATTGTTTGGCAAACCAGATAATCTACTGCTCGATGAGCCAACAAATGACCTTGACATGGAGGCTGTAATGTGGCTCGAAAATTATCTGGCAAATTACGAAAATACAGTTTTGGTTGTTAGCCACGACCGCCATTTTTTGGATTCTGTTTGTACACACACTGTTGATATTGATTATAATAAGGTTACACTTTTTGCTGGGAACTATACGTTTTGGTACGAATCGAGTCAATTAGCTCTTCGTCAATTACAAAACCAAAACAAAAAGGCAGAAGAAAAGCGTAAGGAACTTGAAGAGTTTATTCGTCGTTTTAGTGCCAATGTGGCAAAAAGTAAACAAGCTACAAGTCGCAGAAAAATGTTGGAGAAACTAAACGTAGAGGAAATACAACCTTCGACACGTAAATATCCTGCAATTATTTTTACTCCTGAACGCGAGCCAGGTAACATGGTGCTGGAAGTAAACGGACTTGGCAAAACTGCAGATGATGGAACTGTGCTTTTCAAAAGTGTAAGTTTCAATGTTGAGAAAAACGATAAAATTGCACTTATTTCAAAAGACGCACGTGCAATGACTGCTTTTTTTGAAATTCTAAACGGGAATGACAAAAATTTTGAAGGGAAATACAATTGGGGAATTACCATTACAAATGCTTATCTTCCACTGGATAACTCAGCATTTTTTAATAACGATCTGTCGTTGGTTGATTGGCTAGGTCAGTTTTCAAGTGATACTACCGAAGTTTTTATTCGTGGATATTTAGGGAAAATGCTTTTCTCAGGTGAAGAAATATATAAACGTGCGAGTGTACTTTCTGGAGGCGAAAAAATGCGTTGTATGATTGCTCGTATGATGCTCCGTAATGCCAATGTGATGATGCTAGACTCTCCTGCCAACCATCTCGATTTGGAATCAATCCAAGCATTTAACAATACGTTGATTAATTTCAAAGGAAACATCTTGATGGCATCGCACGACCGAGAATTTGTTCAAACCGTTTGCAATAGAATTATTGAACTTACACCTAACGGAATTATAGACAAATATATGGACTACGAAGACTATCTTACTTCGGACGACATAAAGGCGTTGCGAGAAAAAATGTATAAATAAAAAAGAGAGGCATGCCTCTCTTTTTTATTTATTACGGATGTAATCTACAATCCAAGCACCCACTTCCTTGGTACCATATTTCTCACCACCTTCCACTTGAATTTCCGGTGTACGGACATTCGCATCAAGCGATGCATCCACGGCCTTACGAATCAAGGCTCCTTCTTCCTTCAAGTCGAAATATTCTAACAGCATTGCTACCGAAAGAATCTGTGCCAACGGATTGGCTATATTCAAGCCCTTTGCTTGTGGCCATGAACCATGAATAGGTTCGAACACCGGCGTACTTTCACCCGTAGAAGCCGATGGCAACAAACCCATCGAACCGCTAATTACTGAACCTTCATCGGTCAAGATATCACCAAAAGTATTCTCTGTTACCATGACATCGAAGAATGTCGGTTCCTGAATCATGCGCATGGCCGCATTGACCACATACATGTAATC
>JAGCIZ010000321.1 GCA_017648235.1 Paludibacteraceae bacterium | reverse complement strand
GCCCAAGATGTTTTTATGCTGTTCATCGGTCAAAGAATCTATTGGCGCAGGATTGTAGCCATAAACTTTTTCCAAGTTGATGTATCCACCAATGGCTTCGGGTTGAGTAGCAGGGTTGGCCTGATACATGTCAAAATAGCAATATGCCCCGGGCACCATAATTACACGATTGCCAGCACGAGCTGCCTTAAAACCTTCTGCTTCGTTGGTCCAAGCCATCACTATAGCGTCTTGCGACACACCGCCTGCCATTATTTCGTTCCAACCAACAAGTTCTCTGCCATTCGCTTTCAAAAAATCTTCGATGCGGAGCACCATGTAACTTTGCAGTTCATCGACGTTTGCCAACTGCTCCTCACGCATACGGCGTTGGCATTTGGGACAAGTTTTCCAAGCGGACTTACCTGCCTCGTCGCCACCAATGTGTATTTGCTTAGATGGAAAAAGTGCCATCACTTCGGTGAGTACGTTTTGAAGAAATTCAAACGTTTCCTCGTTACCAATGCAAAGGTCGGCATTGGTGTAAGGCTTGCCCGAACATGCAAGTTGCGGATAGGTAGCAAGTACCTCTTCCGAATGCCCCGGCATTTCTATTTCAGGGATTATGGTGATGTGTCTTTCTGCCGCATAAGCCACAATTTCTTTCACCTCTTCTTGTGTGTAGTAACCGCCATAAGCATTCGCATCAGTATGTTCGCAATATTGTCTGTTACCTGCCCACCATGCTTTCCATTTTCCTTGACGCCAAGCGGCAAACTCCGTGAGGCGAGGATAGCTTTTTATCTCTATACGCCAACCTGCACCGTCGGTAAGATGCCAATGGAAGCGGTTGAGCTTGTAGTGAGCCATCATATCGAGTTGTTTTTTGATAAAGTCGACCGAAAAAAAGTGGCGCGACACATCGAGGTGCATACCACGATAGGCAAAGCGTGGTGAGTCGGAAACACTCATGCAAGGAATCTCTCCGTTTTGTTCGCATTGCATGAGTGTTTGCAAAGCGTAGAAAAATCCTGCTCCCGACGATGCTTTTACTTCTATCTTACGAGGAGAAACATTCAATTCATACGCCTCGCCGGCAAGCGTATCGACAAACAAAAATTCAATTTGATTCCTATTTGATTTATCTGCCGAAAAAGCCACTTGTGGAAATAAGTTCTCCATATTTGTGCGGAGCAAGGCAGCATCGGTTACTGATGCGTCGATGTAGTAGGAGGTGTTTTCTCCTATTGTAAACTTTCCTCTGCTCATCTCCACCTTGAGAGGCAGAGGAGTGATTGCTACGTTATTATTGTTGTTTGTACACGCAAGGCACACAAGTGCCACCAATGCTATTGTTAGTTTCTTCATTATTTTATGATGTTTTTTTATGTTTCAGGCAAAAGTAACAAAAAAAACGCACCAACGTGCGTTTTTTTTCTCTCAACTCCTTAGTAGAGGGAGCTATACTCTACACACCCCTCGCCCTTACGGACTGCACCCCCTAGCTCTAGGGGAGCAGTTTTTTTATGGTATCATTTTTTCTCACTTGATTTTGCCACGGAGCAAGCCGCGGACAAAATCAAGAATTTTATAGATGCCTTCAACTTTCGCTGAAATGCTTTACAGCATTTTTTGCGAAATTTTTATAAATCCTTAACCAAACGCACACTGCGGCCGCTGTAGCGATTGTCGCCGTCCACGTACGCTCCGACAGCGTTGAAGTAGAGGTAGCACGCGCCGCGGCTATCGCTCTCAGTGGCAGACCAATAGTAGCCGAGGTCCTGCACGTAGTCCACCCCTGAGCCGTAGCGGCGGCCAGCAGCAGGCAAGAAAACTGCACCAGCAGATTCCATTTTTGACCACTCATCTGCCGTAAAGGTTTG
>JAGCIZ010000320.1 GCA_017648235.1 Paludibacteraceae bacterium | reverse complement strand
TTTCGACGTTTGAATACAAGGAAATATATCCAGTTTTTCCTTCGGTTAAAAATGTGTGGAACATTGCTCATTTACAAGAGCAAAAGGCGGGAATACTTATTGTTACAGGTATTGTTTCGGCAAATGACTTATACCGTTATGTTGAGGAAAAAATTGGTTACTTTGAAAAGATAAAGTTCAAAGATCATCATCGCTTTTCAAAAAGAGATATTCGTCGTATTGAACAGAGATTCAATAATATGACTCAAAGATGTAAAATTATTTTAGTGTCGGAGAAAGATGCTGCGCGTTTGCTTTCCGATGTTGCTTTTCCTGAAAAATTAAAACCTTATGTATACACTATTCCAATAAAAGTGAAGTTTTTGTTGGATCAACAAGAGATGTTTAATAAGCAAATTGTAGAATATGTTAGAGAAAATAAAAGAAACGGCAGATTTTCTTAAGAAAGAAATAAAAACTAATCCTAAAATAGGTATAATTTTGGGAACTGGATTGGGTAATTTGGCTACAAAAATTACTGATTTTATTGAAATCCCTTATGAAAGCATTCCAAATTTCCCCGTTTCTACTGTAGAAGGGCATAGTGGAAAATTGATTATTGGAAAATTAGGAGGAAGAGATGTTTTGGCTATGAAAGGTCGCTTTCATTATTATGAAGGGTATGATATGAAACAAGTAACTTTTCCCGTTCGAGTAATGCGAGCTATTGGAATAGAAACTCTTTTTGTTTCAAATGCGTCTGGAGGTATAAATCCTGATTTTGAAATTGGGGATTTGATGGTCATAGAAGACCATTTGAATCTTTTTCCTGAAAATCCTTTGAGAGGGAAAAACTATGAAGAATTAGGTCCACGTTTCCCCGATATGCACGAACCCTACAATAAAGAACTTATTTCTAAGGTTTTTGATATTGCATCAAAAAACAATATAAAACTTCAAAAAGGTGTTTATGCTGGAACTCAAGGTCCTACTTTTGAAACTCCTGCAGAATATAGATATTTCCGTGCGGTAGGAGCAGATGCTGTGGGAATGAGTACAGTTCCAGAGGTGATAGTTGCTAATCATATGGGGATGAGATGTTTTGGTATGTCAATTATTACAGATTTGGGAGTTCCTGGAAAAATCGTTGAAATTTCGCATGAAGAAGTTCAACAAATAGGAAATGCTGCTCAGCCTATAATGACTTTTTTGATGACAGAATTGATTAAAACAATTCAATAAAAATGAATCATTTGTATATTCCTAAATATTTCAACGAAAAGGGAAACGTTGTAAGGCTGGTTTTGGGAACAGCAATTTTTGCTTTGTTGTTTATAAATATCTTTCAGCCTTTTAATTCGAGAGATTGGGTTCCTAATATTACCGAATTCCGATATTTCCTTTTTTCATGTTTGATTATTTTGACTGCTACATGTGTAATTGCTATCAGTCGAACCGTCATGTATTTTTATTCCAAAGGGAATGAAATTTCTTATCTCAATTATGCATTTTGGGTTTTGGCAGAACTTATAGCAATGTCGTTTTTCTATACACTTTTTCCTTACTACGTATTAAATGCAAATGTATTGTTTTGGGACTTGTTCAAAACGGCAATTACGTATACAAGTCTCATCGTGTTAGCTCCATATTCAATTTTATCTCTTTTCTTTTCTCTCAAAGATAAAGAATTAAGACTTGAAAGAATAAAACAGCAACAAAAAGAAGAAGTTCCCGATAGCAATGGAAATCTTTATAGTTTTTACGACGAAAAAGGAACTTTGCGTTTGTCTCTTTTTTCCGAATGTTTGTTTTATATTGAGGCTGCGGATAATTATGTTTGCATTTACTACATGAATAAGGGTAAACTAACTAGTTTTATGTTAAGAAACTCATTGAAAAACATTGAGCATGTTTTTTCGGAAAGAAATCTTATTCGTTGCCATCGTTCCTTTGTGGTAAATATTGCAAATGTCAAAATTATTCGAAAAGGAGAAAATGGTTTAAGTATAGATTTTGACTGCGATGGGGTGAGAAGTATTCCTATTTCCAAGACTTTTAGTGCCAATGTGTTGGAACAATTTTCAGCTATAAATGGGTGATTTTTTATAGATGGATTTTACGTTAAAAAAATATGCTCAACTTTTAGATGCTTTTATTGAAGCAGATTATGTGTTTCTAACCTTTGAATCGTATTGCTTAATAAAAAACGAACTTGTAGGAAAAAAGGTGGTTATTGTTCGTCACGATGTGGATCTGAAGGCAGAGAACTCTCTACAAGTGGCAAAAATAGAAGCGGAGAAGAAAGTGTCTTCTACCTACTATTTTCGTATTGTTTCGCAATCAAATAAACCTGCTATTATCAAGGAGATTGTTTCTCTTGGACACGAGATTGGTTACCACTACGAAGATTTTGCTGTTTGTCAAGGAGATTTTCAAAAAGCAAAAAGTCTTTTTGAAGAAAATCTAAACTATTTTCGTCAATTTTATCCAGTAAAAACAATTTGTATGCATGGCTCTCCTCGTAGTCGATTTGATAATAAAGATTTGTGGAAAATGGTTGATTATCATGCTTATGGAATTATTGGAGAACCATATTATGATGTTCATTTTGATGAGTTTTTTTATTTGACGGACACAGGAAGATGTTGGGATGGTTTTTTGACTAGTGTTCGCGACAAGGTTGTGCAACAAAACGATTGGTTAAAAAAAGGTTTGGTTTATCACTCAACTGATGATATTATAAATGCACTGAAAGTTGGATCTTTCCCTCGAATGTTGATGATCACTACCCATCCACAGCGTTGGACAAATAATTTTCTTCTTTGGATAAAAGAGTTGCTATTTCAGAATCTTAAGAATTTTATAAAACGATTTCTTGTGTCATAAAAAGTAAATTAATCTGTTTATATTTCAAATGTTAAAAAATAAAATTTTAACATTTGAAATGCTATAAAAATGGAATAAAGCACTACTTTTGCCGAATAAATTCATAATTAAATCAAATTTTTAACATTATGCTTAGAATTGCAGTTCAATCAAAAGGACGATTAAATGAAGATACTTTGGGTTTGCTCGAAGACGTTGGAGTGAAAATTTCTGTTGGGAAACGTGTTTTGTTGTGTCATTCTGACAATTTTCCTGCGGAAGTCTTGTTTTTGCGCGATGATGATATTCCTCAGTCAGTTGCCGAAGGAGTGGCAGATATTGGTATTGTAGGTGAAAACGAATACCTTGAAAAAGGTTATGAATCCAATATTGTTCGTAGACTTGGATTTAGTCGTTGCCGTTTGTCGTTGGCAATTCCTAAAGAAGTGAATTACAAAGGAATATCTTGGTTTCAAGGAAAAAAAATTGCCACATCATATCCAAATATTTTGAGCGATTTTTTGAAGAAAAATGGAATAAGAGCAAGTATTCATACTATAACTGGTTCGGTTGAGATTTCTCCAGAAATTGGTTTGGCAGATGCTATTTTTGATATTGTAAGTTCTGGAAGTACTCTTGTGGCGCATCATCTTAAAGAAGTTGAGGTTGTAATGGAGTCGGAGGCATTGCTTATTGCAAACAAACAACTTTCTGCACAAAAACAAATTATTTTAGATGAATTGTTGTTTAGAATAAATGCTGCAAAAGAATCTCAAAATAAAAAATACATTATGATGAATGTGCCTAACGACCAAATAGAAGCTATTACGGCTATTTTACCGGGAATAAAAGCTCCTACTGTGATGCCTCTTGTGCGTGAAGGTTGGAGTTCGTTGCATACGGTGCTTGACGAACCTCGTTTTTGGGATATAATCGGGAAACTTAAATCGCTTGGCGCTGAAGGAATTTTGGTATTGCCAATTGAAAAAATGATTTTGTAAATGGTAGAAATTATTAAATATCCGCAGAGAGAACAGTGGGCAGATCTGTGTAAACGACCAGTTAAAGAAAACTCTTCGTTGCAGCAAATTGTTGCGGAAATTGTTGAAAAAGTAAGAGCTGAAGGAGATGATGCTTTGCGTTTTTACAGCCAGAAGTTTGATGCAAAGCCATTGAATGAATTTGCGGTTTCTCGTCAGGAAATTGAATCATCTGAAGAGAAAATAAAACCTCAACTCAAGCAAGCTATAGAACAAGCAAAACGTAATATTACTATTTTTCATCAATCTCAGCTTGTCGATTTGCAAAAGATACAAACTTCTCCAGAGGTTGTTTGTTGGCAAAAACAAGTGCCTATTCAAAAGGTAGGATTGTATATCCCAGGGGGATCGGCTCCGTTGTTTTCTACGGTTTTGATGTTGGCAATTCCGGCTCAGATTGCGGAATGTCAAGAAATTGTTCTTTGCACTCCACCGGATAAGGAGGGTAATGTTCATCCTGCCATTTTGTATGCTGCCAAAACAGCTGGAGTGCATAAAATTTTCAAAATTGGCGGAGCTCAAGCTATTGCAGCATTGGCTTACGGAACAGAATCGGTTCCTCGAGTGTCTAAAATTTTTGGACCAGGAAATCAGTTTGTGACGGCAGCAAAACAACTCGTTAGTTTGCAAGATACGGCAATAGATATGCCAGCAGGTCCATCGGAAGTGGAAATTATGGCGGATGTTTCGGCGAAACCCGAATTTGTAGCGGCAGATATGCTTTCGCAAGCAGAACATGGATTGGATAGTCAGTCTATTTTGGTTACTACAAATGAGGATTTGATTGATGGTGTTTTGCTTGAACTTGAAAAGCAAACAGAAGAACTTCCTCGAAAAGAACAGATTTTGAGTTCGCTGAAGAACAGTAAAATAATTTTGGTAAAGGATTTGCAAGAAGCAGTTGACTTTACAAATGAATATGCTCCTGAACATTTGATTATTTCAACTCTCAATAATGAAGTTTTAGCAGATTGCATCATAAATGCGGGTTCTGTATTTTTGGGCAATTTTACTCCGGAAAGTGCAGGCGATTACGCTTCTGGAACCAACCATACATTACCAACTAATGGTTTTGCTAAAATGTATAGCGGAGTGAATATCGATAGTTTTATGCGTAAAATTACTTTCCAAAAAATTACTCAAAATGGGTTGAGAAATATTGGAAATGCTATTGAGATAATGGCTGAGGAAGAAGGTTTGCTTGCTCATAAAAATGCAGTTTCTATTCGTTTGGATTTTGAATAAAGAAGGCAATGGAATTAAAAAATATAGTTCGTAAAAACATTTGGAGTTTGAAGCCTTACTCGTGTGCAAGAGATGAGTTTCAGGGCGAAGCTTCTGTCTATTTAGATGCAAATGAGAATCCTAATGACACAGGTTTTAATCGTTATCCTGATCCTTTGCAAAAAGAGTTGAAACTGAAGATTTCAGAGGTTAAAAATGTGGCTCCACAAAATATATTTTTGGGTAATGGAAGCGATGAAGCTATAGATTTGGTTTATCGTGCATTTTGCGAACCTAACATTGACAATGTGGTTGCGATTGAGCCTACCTACGGGATGTATAAGGTTTGTGCCGATATTAATGCGGTGGAGTACAGAACGGTGAATTTGGATGACGATTTTCAATTCTCGGCAAAAGAGATGCTAAAAATAGCAGATGAAAATACTAAAGTGATGTGGCTTTGTTCTCCGAATAACCCAACTGGAAATCTTTTGGACGGAGGAGAAATAGAATCGCTTCTTACGGAGTTTGATGGCATTGTGGTTGTTGATGAAGCTTATACGGATTTTGCCAACCAAACATCGTGGGCAACAAGACTGGCAGAATTTCCAAATCTAATTGTTTTGCAAACACTTTCAAAAGCTTGGGCAAGTGCTGCCATTCGTCTTGGTATGGCTTTTTCAAGCGAAGAGATTATACAGATTTTTAATAAAATCAAGTATCCTTATAATGTTAATATATTGACGCAGAAAAAGGCTTTGGAAGTCCTTGCTGATTCTCAAAAGGTAGCTTTTTGGATTGATGAGATTCTTTCGGAAAGAGAACGTTTGATTGAAGGTTTGAGGGCGTTGGCGTGTGTGCAAAAAATCTATTCTACCGATGCTAATTTTGTTTTGGTTAAGGTGGATGATGCTGACAAAATGTATTCTCATTTGACAAAGAAAGGCATAATTGTTCGCAATAGAAATAGAGTGACGCTTTGTGGTAATTGTCTCCGCATAACCATTGGTCTTAAAGAGGAGAACAACGAACTGCTAGAGGCCATGAAGTAGTAAAAAAATCAAAAAAAAACAAAGGGTCCCTGCCTAAAAAAGGTAGGGACTTTTTCTTTTACAAATTCTGGTGCTTTATTGCTAAATGGGATTGTTTTTAGAAAATAAAAAATAATTATATTTGCAAAGAGAGTTAAATAATAGTCTGTCGTGTCGGAGGCTTTCCGTAAAAGGCAGTATCATTTAACTTTCTCTTTTTTTTAGGCAATGTGGGGAAGATTTGGGCTTCCGTTTCGATAACAATGAAATTGCTCTCGTTCTTGGTAAAAAAGACAAAGCGAAAATGAAACGAGACATTTCCGCTATTGCCAATGATATGAATAAAGTAATTAAACGAAGATGATATTTTTATAAATAATTTTATTATATTTGCAAAAATATAGGACTATAATAGCATCAGGGACGTACAGCATCATTCGCCTAACAGTCACCCGAAAGGGCTGAATAT
>JAGCIZ010000319.1 GCA_017648235.1 Paludibacteraceae bacterium | reverse complement strand
TTATGAAAATGGTCAATGGACACACATTAAACCAGAAGAAATGGTAACAATCCCTGCCGACAATTCAATAATAGATTCGCTCATTCCTAACGATTTTGTAGATATTTTTATTGACCCAAAAGACAAAACTCATTTTTATGCAACTAGTTATGGAATAGGGCTATACGAATTTCGTCAAAATAAATTCTACAAACTTTATAATGCAGAAAATAGCAATATAGAATCCATTTTTCCAGACAAATATCCAAGTTCCTCATTTTTCCGATATACACGTTTGGATGCAATGGCAATGGATGCAAGTGATAATCTTTGGTTTACTAGCATGCAAGTTCCTAATACACTCAAATATCTTACTCCAAATGGAGAAATAAAAAATTTCTATTTCTCAGAGATAGAACAAACTGCAACAATGCAAAGTATGCTTATTCCACAAAAGAATAACACACAACGTTGGGTGATTACGTTCCGAACAGAACCCATCGTTTTTGTATTCGATGACAATGGAACATTGGAAGACCGAAGCGATGACCAAACCCGGAAATTCACATACTTTATTGATATTGATGAAAAAACAATTACACCTGACATCAAATTCTATAGAAGCATCGCAGAAGATAAAAATGGTGAGATTTGGATTGGGACAACCAAAGGAGTAATTGTAATAAAAGACCCCAAAAAAATCTTCTCGCCAGATTTCAGATGCGACAGAATAAAAATACCAAGAAATGATGGAACAAACAATGCTGATTATCTGCTTGATAGCGAACAAATCAATGCTATTGCCGTAGATGTTGACAATAGAAAATGGATTGCAACTGAATCTTCTGGAGTATACTTGATATCAGAAGATGGATTGGAAACTATCCACCACTTTAATACAGAAAACAGTCCTCTTCTTTCCAACAAAGTAATTTCGTTAGGAATAAATGATCAAACTGGAGAAGTTTTCATTGGAACCGAGAATGGAATCATCTCTTATGTTTCGGACATTACGGAACCTGCTGAAAATTTTGACAATATTCGAGTTTATCCAAACCCTGTTCGACCAGATTACACAGGAATAGTTACAATCCGAAATCTAAAAGAAAATACAAACGTAAAAATTCTTGACCTTGCAGGAAATGCAGTTTACGAAACCACTTCTTTGGGCGGAACTGCCACTTGGGATTATCTTAATCAATCAAAAATAAATTCCGGTATTTACTGGATTATTTGTACAACAGAAAACAGAAAAGTTTACGGAAAAACTAAATTATTAATTCTTAAATAAAAGAACACGATTATGACAGAAATTTTATTCATGGGAGGTTTTTTGCTATTAGTAGCATTACTTCTAACGCTTGACTTGGGAGTGTTTCACAAAAAAGACCACGTTATTTCATTCAAAGAGGCTACAATTTGGACATGCGTTTGGATTGGAACAGCACTACTCTTTTGCTTATTTATCTACTTTAGAGCGGAGTGGATTCATGGGATAGAAAACATGGAACAACTCATCGCTATTAACGCCAAACATAGTCATAACCTAGCACTTGATGGCTTGTCTTTTGAAGAAGGAGTAAAACTTTATCGCAACGCAATGTCGCTTGAATATCTAACAGGATATTTAGTAGAAAAATCGCTTTCTATCGACAATATTTTTGTAATGATAATGATTTTTATGGCATTTAATGTTGAAAAAATATATTATCACCGTGTACTTTTCTACGGAATTCTTGGTGCCATTGTATTGCGTTTCATTTTCATATTTGCTGCTGCAGCTTTAATTCAAAAATTTCATTGGATTTTGATTCTTTTCGGTTTAGTACTTATTTTTACTGGAGTAAAAATGTTTTTGCAACGCAACAAAAAAGAAGATGTCGATGCAGAACATCATCCTGTGGTGAAATTCTTGACAAAGTACAATCTAGCAACATCACAATTTCACCATCACGATTTTTTCTTAAAATCAAAAGAAACGGGAAAATGGTTAGCTACACCACTCTTCGTTGTGCTTCTTATTGTCGAATTCTCTGATGTAATTTTTGCATTCGACTCAATTCCTGCTATTTTTTCAATCACACAAGATCCTTACATTGTATTTTTCTCTAACATATTTGCAATTTTAGGATTACGTTCGCTATTCTTTATGCTTGAAAGTGTAATGGACAAATTCCATTACCTTAAAATAGGATTAGCCGTGTTGCTCACATTTATTGGGGTAAAAATGCTTTTACCTGATTTATGTGGAATTCATATTGGAACAAACACTTCTCTTTTGGTAATTCTTGGAGTGCTTATTGTAAGTATTGTAGCGTCTATTTTCTTTCCTCCAAAAACAGAAAAAACTAACTAATTTAATAATATAAATTTATGAAATACGCTATAGTTGGTTGTGGTGCTGTAGGAATTTACTACGGAGGAAGATTGGCAGAAGCAGGGAATGAAGTGCATTTCCTCTTTAATAGTGATTACGATTTTGTTCGGGAAAATGGATTAAACATAAAATCCATTAATGG
>JAGCIZ010000318.1 GCA_017648235.1 Paludibacteraceae bacterium | reverse complement strand
TTACGTCTATCAATGGCGTTCTTTTTCAAACCCGGCGAACAGTTCTTATAACAATGCCTTTGAACTTGGTAGCAGAACATGGTATATGCCTGCAACTAAATATGAACATCGTCGTGCGATGATGGAAGAAGCGCAAGAGGTGAAGGCAATATATATTTCAGGAAAAGATACTTCATATGGCCAGGTAGCACTTGAAATCATTCGCAAAGACCCCGACCTCTATCGCCAACTTGCTTCTCGCTACATCCTTATTGGCCACAGCATGGGTGGTGTTGTCTCCCGCGAGTATGTGCAGGGCAATTTCTACAATGGCGATGTGGATAAGATAATTACTCTAGATAGTCCGCATGAAGGAACTGGTGCATTGAATATGCAACTTGGTATGCTTGATGCATGGGAAAAAGGCGGCAAAACGATATCGCAAACCATAGCTTTGATGGGGTCTGTAGGAATAACGCTAGCTATTCTTACGGATAGCAAGACCGCTGTGACCGGAGTATTCCTGTTAGCTGCTGCATTGAATGGTTTAAATTTTGGGGTTGATTTATTAGTCTCTTTAGGACTTGAAGATTATGAGACTTCAGATTCTCTTGTGTGTTATGTGGATCCAGAGTCGTCTGGATGCCGAAATATTGTTGATTTGCAAAATGCTTCTTATAAAGCAGATTCTATGCCGATGTTTAGGTTATTGGCTGGCGAATATAGCATGACTTTCACCGATCCACACTTGGAATGGCGTAATGCAATGAGCTATTTTATTCCAGAAGCATTAACATCTCCTGTTGCAAATTTTGTAGAACAGGTGTCTGGTGGAGGGAGCTTTACTGCTAATCATGTAAATGCAACGACGGGTCTTGTATTAGGTGTCTTTGGAGGGATAAATCTTCAAAAACACGGTTCATCGCTTGTTGAAACCTCTAACGGCCTTGGCGAAAACACAAATCTTTTCACTGAAGGCTTTGTTGATGTAAAAAAAGAAACGTTCAATGCTGCTTATAATTCCAGCAAAGAAGATTTGACCGTATGGAATGCTGTACTTCTAGGCTACGAATCTGCTTTTGTTTTGGCATCGTTTATTCCGTATGAACCAGTAAAGCTTGCTGCTAAAGCTGCCCTTGGTACTGTTACTGCTGGAATGTTGGTGGAAATGATGATTCCTACTACATATGCAGGAATAAAGGATTTGTCTGAATCCCATCAGATGCCACTCTATGCAAAACATATTGGAGAATGGTATTCTGACAAGAATTCTTTTACATCGCTTGGCAATGGTTCTTCTTCATACACGCCCTACCTCATGGAAGATTTCCTTTACGAGCGTCCGTTCGTGAATTTGGCGATGCTTGATACGGCGACGCTAAGCAAGTTGCAGGGGATGTCCTCTAGTGAGCGCGAGAAATCAACCCTGAACCGGAACTGTTTCTACCTTACCCCGGGCGATTCTGCGAAAGATGCCGCCGCAAAGAAGGCTGCGAACTGCGCTGTGGGCTTGTTTTACAAGGCCGACGACTTGACTTCAGTAATTCAGAAACCTGTCTCCGCATTAAGCGAACTTAAATTTCATTCCTCTTCCGACTGGTCCAAGATGGGCATGAAGGTTGACCGCTGGGAACGTGTGGATGGTCTTACGCCGAGTGGAGAACTTGCAAAGAACTCAGTCCCAATTCGTCATGTGGAACGTTACGAGGTTCCTGCGATTACAGTTGATAACTGGATTGAAAAGTATTCCTTTGTAGTGGACGATTTAATGCCACATAGGTTGCGTCAGATAAAAATGAACTTTAATTACCAAGAAGAAATTGCCTGGGAGTGCGATATCAAGAAGGATTCTGATGCGAATGACGCTTGCACGGTTTACAAACGAACTTCTGGTAGTGAATGGACTGAATTGAGAAATGAAAAACATCCTGTCAAGAAAAATGGTCAATTCGATTTCGAACCCCGCAAATATGGCTATGACAACCTTCTTGCTATCCAAAAAGACAACCAAAATACAGTAACGATTTCAACAGTGAATAAGATAGGGCTGAGTAACACTCAGCGTTTTTATTATTTGTTTAAGGCTACAGAAAATTATCTTGTTCCGATTTGGCCAAAGCGCGATGTGGTTGTGAATGCCATATCTGGATTTGAAGCGTATGCAAGTGTTCTTGATTATCAAGGTTTTGATGTCATTGGAATGCGTGATTCTTTATGGTATTTAGATGCTGAAGAAAATAAAACGGTTACTCAATTGCAAAATATGGTATATTCAAGAAATGAAAATAGTGGTAAAATTTATGGTTCAGCTATTTCAAAAGAAAATCTTGCAGAAAAAGAATACCATTGGACGCTTAAAGCCATTACGCATAATGCAAGCGAAAATAAAACCGATAGTAGCGATATTTACGATGTTCCCTTCAGAGTAGATGTAACTGCGCCTGTTTTCGATTTATCTGTTGATGAACTTTGTGTGAACCCAGATAGTTCAATGTTTGTAGCACGTTTTGATTGGGGAGATAGTTCCACCCCTGATATTCGAATTATGCGTTTTCAACTTGAACAAGCAAAAGAAAATGGTTATTCAGTTGTTGCTAATTTGCCTTCGTTAAATCATGTTTCCTCTAAAGATTTTGCAATAGTTTGGGATAAAGTTTCTGGGAAAGAAAAATTAACAGATGGATTGTATCGTGTAAAAGCTACAGCAATAGATTATGCCGTTCCAAATTTAGACGCTTATGATTTTATAACAGACCTAGAAACAAAAATTATTCTTAATGATGACAGTGAATCAGATTG
>JAGCIZ010000317.1 GCA_017648235.1 Paludibacteraceae bacterium | reverse complement strand
GTGCAATACTACGTTTACATCTTCTCTCGCACGCAAAACACCTAAGTGAAAAGTGCTTTCCATCGAAGGTTTTACTCCGTTTAGCGGAGTTCCGCTTGCAATGTCGCAAATAGAAACTTTTTCTTCCACCAAGTTAGGCACCCACGATCCTGTGCCAGAAATCAAGGCTTTGTCTCCAACACGCCACGAAATATTACCACTACTACATAATGTCAAACCAGCATTACCTACACGGTGAGCTTGGCTTATAAACTCTTGAATTTGTTCTTTTGAAATCATATTTTTTTGTTTGTTAATATTGTTTTACTCTTCTGTTGCGTTTTCTAATCGTTTCATTATTGCAAAAATAAACAAAGCTGAAACAAAGCAAAGCACAATTAAAATTCCCCAAAGTATCCATAACGGAATATCACCCCAGAGCATACCTATAACGGCCACAAGATAATTGCCTACCGCTGAGGATGCAAACCAGCACCCCATCATTGCTCCTTTATACTTTGGAGGTGCTACCCTACTCACAAACGATGTTCCCATAGGGCTTAAAAATAGTTCTGCAAAGGTAAGCACTAAATAAGTAGAAATTAATAAATTGGGAGTTACTTTGGCAAATGCTTCTCCTGAAGCAAGTGAATTTGGCGTAGGTAATCCGATAGAGCCGATGGCCATTATCAAGAATCCACAAGCACCAATAAACATTCCTATTCCTATCTTTTTAGGAGCTGATGGTTCCTTTCCTCTTTTTGCCATTGCTGCAAATAGGTTTATAAAAATAGGAGTAAGAGCTACCACAAAGAAAGGATTGAATTGTTGAAACGTTTGTGGTAGAACATCTATAACAGAATCTCCAAGAGAAAAATACCTTATACAAACACCTAAAATTGAGGCAATAGTTACGAACGTAGCAAAGAGTTTGCTGAGTTTTTTTTTGGATTGAAAAATAGCAAATGTGCTGTAAACGGAAATTGTTATAAATACAAGGTTCCAAATATCAAACCCAATTCGAGTGAGTCCTTGAGCATAAGATGTAGTATAGTCACGAGCAAAGAATGTGAGTGTAAGTCCGCTTTGCATAAAGGCCATCCAAAAAAAGATAACTACGGCAAACACAAGTAGCAAAGCTGATATTCTTTTTTTTGTTTGCTCAGGAGTAAGTTCTTGTTGAACAGCATTTTGTGCCTCAATTTGTTTTGTGGTCTTTTTTGTTTGCTTCACAACAAAAAAAGATGCGCCATAAATCAGTATTGAAATAAACATGCTCAAACACGCAACAGCAAAACCCCAATGGTACGACTCAGAAAGTTTTCTTATGTAAAGGTCAGCAAATAATGTTAAATCGCCTGTAAATGCCAATTGTTGTTGTGCAAGTTCAGTGAGTTGTTGGCTAACTGATGTATCTCCCGACAAAAACTTATGACAGAGTTGAGGGATAGCACCATTGTAAACCAAATTGGACTTTGCCATAAAATATTCGGTTACTTTTGTTGCTGCCACAGGAGCAAACATTGCCCCTAAATTTATAGCCATATAAAAAATGGAAAAAGCAGAATCTCGCTTGGATTGGTACTCAGGAGCATCGTAAAGATTACCTACGATAACTTGCAAATTACCTTTGAAAAGCCCTGTTCCTATTGCGATTAAGAATAATGCAGCAAACATGGCTGTAATGCCCGTATGCCCAAAAAAAGGAAGCGTCAGAAGAACATAGCCCAAGGACATAACTATGATGCCAATAGTTACCATTCGCCTGTAACCAAACTTGTCGGCGAGAATGCCACCAAATAGAGGCAAGAAATAAACTAATGCCAAAAAACCTGCAAAGATGTTTGATGTTGCAATTGCCGAAAATCCAAACTTTGCTTGTAGGAATAAAGCAAAAATGGCTAACATGGTGTAAAAACCAAAACGTTCGCCAGTATTGGCTAAGGCAAGAGTGTAAAAACCTTTAGGTTGTCCTTTGAACATAAAGTCAGAAAAATGAACTACAAAGGTAGTTAAAAAACAGGAATTGATACGAGTCTTTTTATATGTTCATTCCTCCACAACATGATATTACTTGTCCTGTAACATAGCTCGACATATCTGATGCTAAAAACAATGCTGTTTTTGCGACATCTTCGGGCGAACCACCACGACGTAGTGGTATTGATTTTATGATTTGTTCTTTGGTGTCTTCGTTCAACGAGTCGGTCATTTCAGTTGCAATGAAGCCAGGAGCAATGCAGTTTGAGCGAATACCTCTAGAACCCAACTCTTTGGCAATGGATTTTGATAAGGCAATTAGTCCCGCCTTTGATGCCGAATAGTTGCACTGCCCTGCGTTTCCGTGCAAACCCACTACCGACGACATATTTATTATAGAACCACCCTTTTGACGCATCATTATAGGAGTTATGGCGTGAATAAAATTGAAAGCCGATTTAAGGTTTGTATTTATTACGTTGTCCCACTGATTTTCGGTCATTCGCATCATCAGTCCGTCTTGCGTAATTCC
>JAGCIZ010000316.1 GCA_017648235.1 Paludibacteraceae bacterium | reverse complement strand
TTAGCAAGAAATTTATTCAAACGAACTGGCGCTGCAGGATCCGTATTTCTCTTTTTATACTCTAATTGCTTTTTCTTGCTGTACTTGCTATTTTCATCCTGAACCTCTCTTTTTCGGAAAGATGGAGAAGAAGATTTCTCTCCTCTTCTATTCCACTTTGCGCCAAAAGGTGTAGAATCAGTTTTCTTTTTAAACGAAAAATCTTTTTCTTTTCGTGAGTTTATTTTTTTCTCTATTCTCATATCTATTTCCTTTACAATGGATTCACACTAAATTCTTTGTAGCGCTTACGAGTTTTATAAATATCAATAGCTTTATAAAGCGCTTGTCTAAATGAGTTTTCGCTTGCAGAATTTTTTCCCACTTTATCATAAGCCGTTCCATGAGTTGGTGATGTTCGCACAATAGGCAACCCTGCTGTAAAATTCACTCCGCAATCCATCTGTAAAGCTTTGAATGGCGCCAAAGCCTGGTCGTGATACATTGCCAAAACAGCATCATAAGATTGCATTGCACTTGAACCAAAAAATCCATCTGCAGCAAAAGGACCTGCACAAAATATTCCGTATTCTTGTTGAGCAGTTTTCATAGCCGGAAGGATTACTGTCTGTTCTTCCTCTCCAAGCAAACCATTATCTCCTGCATGCGGATTAAGCGCCAACACTGCAATACGAGGTTTCACAATCATAAAATCCTTTTTCAAAGATTCGTTGAGCAGTTGCAACTTGCGCACAATCTTTTCTTGAGTAATGTTTTCTGCTATTTTACAAATAGGCAAGTGATTTGTTACCAAAGCTATTTTCAAAGAATCACTAACAAAAAACATCAACGAATCCTGCGCACCAAACTTTTGCTCCAAATACTCCGTATGACCCGGAAAGTTAAACTTCTCCGACTGAATAGTATCCTTATTTATTGGAGCGGTAAGCAAAGTATCTATTTCATTGTTTTTAAGATCATCTGTTGCACGTTCCAATGCATAAAAAGCTGCTTCTCCCGCTTCTTTTGAAGCTACTCCCATTTCTACCTTCAACTCATCAGAAACGCAATTGATCACATTGATGCGCTTTGGAATTGCTTCCGATGCCGACTTAATCACATTAACAAACACTTCACCACCCAGTTCCAAACTCTTACGATAATATGCAATGGTTTTTGACGAACCATAAAGAATGGGAACACAAATGTCAAATATTCTATTGTCCAACAAGGTTTTAAGAATCACCTCGTAACTTATTCCATTGATATCTCCATGCGAAATACCTACTTTTATCAAACTCATGATTTTCTATTTTTTGTTATGCAAAAATAGTGATTACTGACGAGTTACAAACGAACAGAAAGAGGAAAAAAGATTCTTTTGTTGGTTGCATTTTTTTCATACTTTTGTGTGGTTTTTTATAGAAATTCTATATGCTCAAACAACAACTTCAACAAAAATTGCAGCAGAAATTATCTCCTCAACAAATTCAGGTGATAAAGATGCTTGAGATTCCCACTCTTGAGTTAGAAGAACGCATCCGGCAAGAACTAGAAGAAAATCCTGCACTAGAAGAAGGAAAAGAAACTTCTGAAGAGGAAATTTCTGATGACTTTCAAGACGAAAATTCGGGAGATAACACCGAAACGGTTGAAGTCTTCAATTGGGACGATTACATTGGTGATGACGATGACACTCCCGACTACAAACTTTACGCAAACAACCACCCTCGCGACGACAAACATGATTAAATTCCGTTTGCAGCAAGAGATACTTTTCGCGAGCATGTGCTTGACCAATTAAACGTTCAAATTTTTGATAGTAAAACAAAATCTTTGGCAGAATATATCATTGGAAACATCGATGATGAAGGCTATTTGAGAAGAACAGTTGTTTCGATGATTGACGATTTAGCTTTTCTGTTTGGCACATTAATAAGCTAAAATGAGATGCTAGTTGCTCTTGAAATTTTAC
>JAGCIZ010000315.1 GCA_017648235.1 Paludibacteraceae bacterium | reverse complement strand
ATGGCTAGGCGTAGTACTATTATTTCTGTTAAATACACTATTGTCAATGGTATACCAAGAAAATAAGGCACGATTTTCTCCGTATCTAGTATCGTTGATTAGCTTTGACTCAGCAAACTTGCTTGGCGTACTTGCCAATCTCCAATAATACGGATAAGAGATATCAATGCTGGTTTCCGAAGTTTCAAAGTCGTCAAGATAAGAAAATCCTTTATTGTTTTCTATCTTTCGATGTCCAGGTATAAGTTGAGCAACTTCTGCATTGAACACAATGTTTGATGGTTGCGAAAGGTTGAGCAAAGGCAATTTGTCTAGCATATTTGTAAGCCATTGCGATTGATGTTGAATTGCAGCATTCACTCCCCAAATGGTGTTAGAGAGAGGTTCTGAACCCATTGCAACTTTCGTAACTAAAGGCATTTCGGAAAGATGCATAACCGTTGCTCCCACCGAAATGTTTTTGTTGAAAGCATATTCTAAATGGGTTCCGACTAAGGTTTTGCGTTGCAAGTTGAACAACGACTGATTTTCAAGAGAAACATCAATAGCGGTTCCAGATGCCAATAGCGATTCGTCGAGAATAGTTACAGTTCCCATGATGTAATCTACGATGTAGTCAACATTCTCGGTGAGTGTGCGTCCTCCCGCCGTTACTACTACCGAGCCACGATTTACATTCATTGCATTCAACTGAATTTCCGATGAAGATGTAGCCTTAAATTTCCCTTTTATGACAAATTTGTTTTTCTCCTTCAATTCATTAACTACCACTAGAGTTGAGTCATACAACTCTTCAAAAACATACTTGTCTGCAATAGCATTATTCCCAATCGCTTTTCGCAAATGACTTCCAAATGGTTCTAGAACAGGGAAAAATATGCGTCCGGAAGATGCCTTAATGGTAAATCCTTCCACAAAGTCGAAGTTCCCATCGGGATGAACCTCTTGTCTAGAATCCAAACGATCTAGATTCATTACCTTTATCAGCAATTTATTTCGGATATTGCCTTCGCTCAAATAGTTAAGGTATGTACCTGTTGAGTCGTTCCGATGTTGAATTTCTAGTTTGAATTTTTCTGGTTGCACTTGAGATGCTCCCAAGTAGTAAACGTTTTTCATCATCAAATCCCAAATAGGTGTTTTGGGAGATTGCACTGTATTTTTTAGCAACTTGAGAAATAATGCATCGGAGGAATTTATTGCGTCTGTGGAGAATTCACCAACTTGGTAGGTTTTTCCTCCGTAAGTATATTCGAATGCCACTGCCAAAACCTCATCGGCATTGAGTGCGCTCTGCAAAGAAATGTATCCAAGCTGAGAGTTGAATGAATACTCCGAAGGGTCAAGACGGCGAGCACTTTCTATTTTTTCGTAATCATCGCCAGCTTCTAGAAGATAGATGTCAGAAAGTGTTGTGTTGGCATTTTGTATATCACGAACAGAAGCATCTCCAGCTATAGAAGCATAAAGAGTATTAGCGTTATTGGTTGGTAAGACGCCCTGCGAATTCCACATTGTGCTGTTTTTTATTCTTTTGCCTTCTCCTAAATCCATAAAAGCAACAATGTTTCTGGCCTCATCAAAATGTCCACGCTTATTGGTTACCCACACTTCCACACGATTTATGGTTACCCCGGAAGAAATAACCGGTAATTGCGCCATTGATTTTTCATAATTATCTCTAAAATAATGAGAAAGAAAGAAGTGCTTGTTTTCTTCGTAACGGTCTATTTCTATTTCAAACTCGCGAAGTTGAGAACCTCCTTTGCTACTCACAGTTTTGGATTCTGACTGTTGCTGAGAAACCACTGCCGTAACGTTCAACTTCCCGAATTGCAATTCTGTTTTTATACCAAATAATGCAGAACTTCCTTTTATCAAAGATCCCTTTATTGGCATACTCACGTTACCTGCTTCTAGTTTTCTAATGATTTCATCTTCTTTGCCTGAATAGGAAAGTTTTAGCATTTGTTGATCAAAATCAAAAGAAGATTCGGTGTTGTAATTCAAGTTGAAATTAACCTTGTTTCCCACTTTTCCGTTCACACTCAACTGAATGTTCTCATCAAAATCAAACGTAGTGGTTTTTCTTAAACGCTCAGAAAGAGCAGGATTATTGATTCTATTGTACAACACTCCAAAGGTAATTTCGGCCGATCCTTGAGTTTTGAGTTGCACTCCTCCTGGACCAAAAATTTTGTCGGCAGGACCGATGTTGAATTTTATGTCGGTAAGGCTAAATTTTGAATCGTAGCTTTCAAACTTTTCAGAATTTTTCTTTCGCCAATTCTCTTGCATTTCTTTTTCGAGAGTGTAGTTTTGGTACTCTTCGGGAGAAAGCATGAAAGGCGATGAAATTTCCATATCTCCAACTTTTGTTCGAATAATGTAACAACCTGTTGTAGGATCAAATTCTACTTCTGTTTTTACGTTGTTTGGAGTTTGCAAATCCAAAGGTCGCTCTGCAACTAAATCTTCGTAATTGTCGATTTGATTATCGCTAACCGCAAATGAAGGCTTCTCTTGCGCAGAAAAAGTTTCTGTGTTGTCAGTAGGTTCGGCAAAAGCAACTTCACCCACAAACAACATCACAAAAACAAATATGTTTTTCAATCTACGCATTTGGAATTTTTTACAATAATTTCAGTGCCATTTTTATGGTTTGTTCCACGGTAAAAGATGGATTTTCTCTTAAAATTTTGTCTACTACCTTGGCTGATGCTGATTGCATAAATCCGAGCATCACAAGAGCAGAAACGGCTTCGGAACGGACAGGATTAGAAGCCGTTGGAACAAAAATTTCATCTGTGGAGGTTGTGCCAAGTTTAACCACTTTATCTTTCAAATCTACAACGATACGTTGTGCTGTTTTAGCTCCAATTCCTTTGATGTTTTTTAGAACCATTAAATCTTCGTTTGCAATGGCATTTTGCAAATCAGACACCGAAACCGAAGAGAGCATCATTCTTGCAGTATTTGCCCCTACGCCTGATACCGAAATAAGTTGCAAAAACAACTCTCTTTCCGATTTATGAAGAAATCCGTACAAAACGTGAGCATCTTCGCGAATGGATTCGTAAATGTATAACTTGCACGAAGTTTTTCCATTCAGTTCCGAATAACTACTCAACGTGATATTAATGAAGTAGCCAATTTGATTCGCTTCTAATACAACAAAAGTTGGAGAAATTTCAACAATTTCCCCTTTGATAAAATCAATCATATTTAACCTAAAAATTTAACTTGCAAATATATTCTTTTTTCACCGCATTAATAACGTGATAATCGCGGTTTTATTGCCTAAAAAAAGGCACCTCAGTAGAGGTGCCTTTTGACTGAATAAATCTATCTTCTTAATCAATCTTAATATCAGAAAGCGACTCTACTACATTCACAATGTAGTCACCCATTTTTTCACATTCTGCAATCAAGTCCATATAAACAACACTAGTGCCGTAAAGGTATTTTCCATCGTTCACATCGTTGATGTTTTGCGTTTTCAATTGGTTGCGGAAATTGTTTATTTCGCTTTCAATATTTTTTGTTTTTGCAACTTCGGAGAACTGTGGTGTAGAAGACTCCAAAATCACTCGCATTTGACTTATTGCCTCATCTATAAGCTTGAACATTAAGTCGATATTCTCGTTGATGCTATCAGTAAATTTCGCTTCAAGGTTGTTGCGACGTTGAACTGTTCTTGCCAAGTTGTAACAACTATCAGCCACACTTTCTATCTCTGAAATGATACGCATTTTCATTTGAATTTCGTGCTTACTTTCGTTACTCAAGCGTCCGTCCGACACTTTCGATAAGTAAGTTGCTATTTCAACTTCAATATTATCGCAAATATCTTCATACTTCTGTATGCGAGAGAATTTTTTCACAAATTCGGCATCGTTGTCGCGTGGAGCATCGTAAAGTTCTTTTACCATTCCGAACATTCTATGCACACGTTCGGCAAACAAAATAATTTCTTTATGTGCTTGAAGAATAGACAACTCAGCTGTAGAAAGCATTCCCGTTGAGATAAATTTCAAGTGAGAAATTTTGTCCTCTTCGGTTGGTTT
>JAGCIZ010000314.1 GCA_017648235.1 Paludibacteraceae bacterium | reverse complement strand
TCTCAAGGTGGAGATGAGCAGAGGAAAGTTTACAATAGGAGAAAACACCTCCTACTACATCGACGCATCAGTAACCGATGCTGCCTTGCTCCGCACAAATATGGAGAACTTATTTCCACTAGTAGCGTTTTCGGCAGAAAAGGTTAAAAAGAATCAAATCGTATTCTCACTTGCCGGCACGCTTTCTAGCGAGGCGTATGAACTGAATGTGTCTTCTCGCAACATAGAAATAAAAGCATCGTCGGGAGCAGGATTTTTCTACGCTTTGCAAACACTCAAGCAATGCGAACAAAACGGGGAAATTCCTTGCATGAGGGTTTATGACTCGCCACGCTTTGCTTACCGTGGTATGCACCTTGATGTGTCGCGCCACTTCTTTTCGGTCGACTTTATCAAAAAACAACTCGACATGATGGCTCACTACAAACTCAATCGCTTCCATTGGCACCTTACCGACGGTGCAGGTTGGCGTATAGAGATAAAACGCTATCCTCGCCTCACGGAGTTTGCCGCTTGGCGTCATGGCAAATGGAAAGCATGGTGGGCTGGTAATAGACAATATTGCGAACATACTGATGCAAATGCTTATGGCGGTTACTACACACAAGAAGAGGTGAAAGAAATTGTGGCTTATGCGGCAGAAAGACACATTACCATTATCCCCGAAATAGAAATGCCAGGGCATTCGGAAGAGGTACTTGCTACCTATCCGCAACTTGCATGTTCGGGCAAGCCTTACACCAATGCCGACCTTTGCATTGGTAACGAGGAAACGTTTGAATTTTTGCAAAATGTACTGACTGAGGTAATGGAACTTTTCCCATCGAAGCAAATACACATCGGTGGCGATGAGGCAGGTAAGTCTGCTTGGAAAACTTGTCCCAAATGCCAACGTCGTATGCGTGAGGAGCAGTTGGCAAACGTCGATGAACTGCAAAGTTACATGGTGCTCCGCATCGAAGATTTTTTGAAAGCAAATGGTCGCGAACTTGTTGGTTGGAACGAAATAATGGCAGGCGGTGTATCGCAAGACGCTATCGTGATGGCTTGGACAAACGAAGTGGAAGGGTTTAAGGCTGCTCGTGCAGGCAATCGTGTAATTATGGTACCCGGGGCATATTGCTATTTCGACATGTATCAGGCCAACCCTGCTACTCAACCTGAAGCCATTGGTGGATACATCAACTTGGAAAAAGTTTATGGCTACAATCCTGCGCCAATAGATTCTTTGACCGATGAACAGCATAAAAACATCTTGGGCGTGCAGGCAAATCTTTGGACATAATATGTCCCAACAGAAGAACATGCCGAACAAATGATTTACCCACGTTTATTGGCATTGGCAGAAATAGCATGGACAAAAAACGAGTTGAAAAATTGGGACAACTTTAAGCAACGTGCCAATGCACAAATCAAAGTTTTGCAAGCGAAGGGTTATAATGCTTTTTCGCTTTCGGACGAGCCAAACATTGTGCAAGAGATGTTTGCAGAAGAACGCAAGGTGCGTCTCACAATGTCGTCGGAGCGTTACCCTGTAGAAATTCGCTACACTACCGACGGTAGCGAGCCAACTTCGGAATCAATGCTCTACACCGAACCTATAGAAATTACCGATGCTGTGGTGCTTTCGGTGGCGTTGTTCGATGGTGGCAAAAGAGTTGGTCCTGTGGTGCAAAAACCATACGGATTCCACAAAGCCTTGGGCAAAACGATTACTTACAACAATGCTGGTTACGGCAAAGCATATTCGGCCGGCGGCGATAATGCTTTGGTTGATGGCATTACAGGGAGTTTCTCGTATACTGATGGTTGTTGGCAAGGTTTTTCTCTCAACGATATGGACGTAACTATCGACTTGGATTCGGTGCAAAAAGTAGAATCGGTAAGTGCTACGTTTATGCAGCTACTTGGTCCATGGGTTTGGCTCCCAACAGAAGTGGAGATACTCGTTTCTGATGACAATGAAAATTTCACTCCAATATATT
Organism: Paludibacteraceae bacterium; assembly: GCA_017648235.1. Lineage (GTDB taxonomy): Bacteria > Bacteroidota > Bacteroidia > Bacteroidales > Paludibacteraceae > RGIG9608. The sequence goes on along the minus strand of JAGCIZ010000314.1, from coordinate 749 downwards.
GCTGGAAAAATGATATCCCAACTACTCAAGAGGGATTGATTCTGAAAAAAGTTGGATTTGAAGGTGAAACTTCAGCACGATTTATTCGCTACAAGGCAAAAACTTGTGGCATCGAACATGGTTGGATGTTTATAGATGAAATTGTGGTTATGTAATAAACTAACCTAACCACAATTTTCTTTTTAATCTAGAAGTTGTCCGGCATTGTTGGAGAGTTGCACCATCAGGTCATATTCCTCTGGCGAAAGGTCAAGAAAATAGTAGTTGTGCGGATTTTGAGGAGCTCCCTTGAAGCGAACTTCATAATGCAAATGCGGGCCTGTAGATTTCCCTGTATTACCCACGTAGGCAATTACATCGCCGCGAGAAACCTTTTTGCCTTTTTTTAGTCCTTTGACAAAGCCGTGTAGATGCGCATAGCGTGTTTCGTAGCCGTAACCATGATCAATCTTTACCAAATTGCCATAGCCACGCTGCCAACCTACAAAGGTAACTTCTCCATCAGCTGTAGCAAAAACATCGGTACCTGTTGGAGCAGTAAAGTCCATTCCTTCGTGCATCTTTACTGTACGATAAATAGGATCAACTCGTCTACCATAGCCAGATGCAACTCTTGTAAGATCCTTGTTCAAAACAGGTTGAATAGCTGGCAAATGCTTAAGCATGGTTTCTTTATTTTTGGCTAACTCCACAATTTCATCGTATGACTTGGATTGCAAATAAATCTCCTTTGACAACTGATCGAGTTG
>JAGCIZ010000313.1 GCA_017648235.1 Paludibacteraceae bacterium | reverse complement strand
TTTGCAGTTATGTGATTTGTTGAGCGAATATTGGAAAAAAGAAAATAAATTGATTTCTTATTCTATTTTTCATCTATTTCTTACAATGATTATTTCTCACAATGAGTTTAATCGTAATTGTTGGAAAAAAGTTCCACGTTTTCCTTCGGAGAATATCGATGTTTTGCAAAAGGAACTTTTTGAAGAATTTTCGGCAAAAAGATTTGAACAAATCAAACAAATTTCGAGTATACATAAGCTTTCTTATAAATTTTCGGAAGAGCTTTTTAGTAAGGAAAATACTTTTTATAAGAAGTTGTTTTTTAACTAGATACCATCAATGAATAAAAAATTAATGTTGCCACTAGCAGGAGTAACTTTGTTTTGTGGGTGTAACGAAAAAATGAAACAGGATGATAGAATGAATATTCTTTTCATTATGTCAGATGATCATTCATACCAAACAATCAGTGCTTACGATAATAGATTTATCAATACGCCAAACATTGATCGCATTGGAAATGAGGGGGTTATTTTTACAAATAGTTTTGTAGCAAACTCCATTAGTGGACCTAGTCGTGCTTGTGCTCTAACTGGAAAACATAGCCACAAAAATGGTTATATGAACAACATTGATTGCACTTTTGATAGTGCACAAATGACTTTCCCAAAACTTTTGCAAAAAGCTGGTTATGAAACTGCAATTATCGGAAAATGGCATTTGATTTCCACTCCTGCAGGTTTTGATTATTGGGATATTTTACCTGGTCAAGGAGACTATTACAATCCCAAGTTTATTGAAAACGGCAAGGAAAAACAAATTGAAGGTTATGTAACCAATATTACTACGGATCTGGCTTTGAATTGGTTAGAATCTCGTGAAGATAAAGAAAAACCATTTTGCTTAATGCTTCATCATAAAGCTCCTCATCGTACTTGGATGCCTGATTTGTGTGATTTAGGAAAGTTCGATTCGATTGATTTCCCTATTCCTGAAACCTTTTTTGATACTTATGAAAATCGCGTAGCGGCACAACAGCAGGAGATGACTATTTCTAGTCACATGGATTTGGTTTATGACTTGAAAATGGCAGACAAAGAGAATGAAATACACTCTTCGTATCTTGAAAAATGGGGACGTTTGCTTTATAATAACCTCACTGAAGAACAAAAGAAACAATGGGATGCTTATTATGATCCGATAATTGATGACTTCAAACGTCAGAATTTGAGTGAAGAAGCACTTTCTCTTTGGAAATATCGCAGATATATGTCCGATTATTTGAGTGTTATATATTCCTTGGATAAAAATATTGGTCGTGTTTTGGATTATTTGGATAAAACTGGTTTGTCGGAAAATACATTGGTGGTTTATGTTTCCGATCAAGGTTTTTATATGGGAGAACATGGTTGGTTCGATAAGCGTTTTATGTACGAGGAATCGTTTAGAACACCTCTTCTTATGCGACTGCCAAATGGGAAAAGAGGAACAATTGACCAATTGGTTCAAAATATTGACTATGCACCAACATTTTTGGAATTGGCAGGCGTAGAAATTCCAGAGGAAATACAAGGAAAATCGCTTTTGCCACTCTTGAAAGGCGAGGAGGTGGAAGATTGGCGTACAAGTTTGTACTATCATTTTTATGAGTATCCATCGGAACATGCGGTTAAACGTCATTATGGAATTAGAACAGAACGTTATAAGTTAATACATTTTTACAACGATATTGATACGTGGGAATTGTATGATTTACAAGCCGATCCAAACGAAATGAATAATATTTATGATGAAAAATCTTCCTTGTGCGATTCATTGAAAAGAGAATTGAATGTTTTGAGGAAACACTATGAAGTAGAAGAATAAGAATAAGATTTATAGAAATGAAAAGATTAGTAATTTTTACAAGTATTGTTTTTTTACTTTCGTCTTGTTGTAAAAAAATAGAAGAGGATCTTACCGTATATGTAAATCCTATTATAGGAACTGATTTTGTAGGAAATACCTATCCTGGAGTACAAGTTCCGTTTGGAATGGTACAACTTAGCCCTGATAATGGATTGCCAGGTTGGGATCGTATAGCGGGATATTTTTATCCAGATAGTACTATCTCGGGATTTTCTCACACACACTTACAAGGGACAGGAGCAGGTGATTTGTATGATATTTCTTTTCTCCCAGTTACTTTGCCTTATTCTGAGGCTGAGCCTCCTTTAGGAATTCATTCAAAGTTCTCGCATTCCAATGAAACTGCTCAAGTCGGTTATTATCAGGTTTTTTTGACTGATTATAATATCAATGTAGAACTAACTTCCACGGAACGAGTTGGCATACAAAGATATACGTTCCCTAAGGCAAATTCCGCAGTATCGCTTAATTTGTCGAAAGCAATGAATTGGGATTTTACTAAGGATAGTAAGATAGAAATTATTGATTCGGTTACGATTTGTGGTTATCGTTTTTCGGAAGGCTGGGCAAAAGACCAAAGGTTATATTTTATAACTCAATTTTCGCGACCTTTTGATCGATTCGATGTTGATACAATTCCTATTTTTTATGGAGAAGAGCAAAAATACATTGGGAAGGGTAGTGATGCAATGTTATATTTTTCAACGCAAGATAATGAACAGATTCTTTTGAAAACGGCTATTTCGTGCGTTAGTATCGATGGTGCAAGGAAAAATCTTGAAACAGAAGCTTCTCATTGGGATTTTGATACATATAAGAATTTGGCAAAAGAGAAATGGAATGCCGAATTATCAAAAATTAAAGTCAAAGGACAAAATATAGATGATAAGGTGAATTTTTATACAGCACTTTATCGTTCGTTCTCGGCTCCTACTCTTTATTGCGATGTCGATGGAAAATATTTTGGACCCGACAAAGAAATTCATCAAGCCATTGATTGGCAAAATTATAGTACATTCTCTCTTTGGGATACATATCGCGCAGCCCATCCGCTTTATTCTCTTATTCAAATAGAAAGAACTAACGATATGATAAAGTCTTTTTTGGCTCATTATGAAGAGTTTGGTCGTTTGCCTGTTTGGAATTTTCAAGGAAATGAAACGGATATGATGATTGGTTATCATTCTGTCCCTGTAATTGCTGATGCAATGCTTAAGAATATTGGTGATTTTGATAGAGAATTAGCATTAAAAGCTTGTGTGGAGACTGCTAATAAAGATGATTATAGGGGTATTGGCTTGTATAAGAAATATGGTTATATTCCTTATGATAAAGAAGGAGAGTCCCTTTCAAAAACGCTTGAATATGCCTTTGATGATTGGTGTATAGCTCAGATGGCAAAGCAGATGAATAAAGATTCATTGTTTGAAGTTTTTTCTTCTCGTGCTGAGTACTATAAGAATTTGTACAATAGAAATAATGGATTTTTTCAACCTCGTCATTCGGATGGTAGTTTTATAAATGATTTTGAAGCCAAAGAATATACTTCTCATATTACTGAAAGTAATGCTTGGCATTATTTGTGGTCAGTTCAGCATGATGTTGTGGGTTTGAGAGCGATGATGGGAGAAGAACTTTTTGCTCAAAAACTTGATACGATGTTTACATTGAATGCTACGGATAATGATGAATTACCTATTTTTTCGACAGGAATGATTGGCCAATATGCTCATGGTAACGAACCGAGTCATCATGTGATTTACCTCTTTAACGCAGTAAATCAGCCTTATAAAACACAATATTATGTTGCTAAGGTTATGAACGAACTTTATCGCAATGCTCCCGATGGACTTTGTGGAAACGAAGATTGTGGTCAGATGTCTGCTTGGTATGTGTGGAGTGCATTAGGTTTTTATCCTGTAAATCCAACTTCAGGAATCTATGAGATAGGAACACCGCTCTTTGATGAAGCTGAAATATGTTATGAGAACGGCAATAAACTTATAATTAAAGCACATAACCTTTCCAAAAAGAATATTTTCATAAAGCAGATTCGTATAGATGGAAAAATATACGATAAGACTTATTTTACACATAAACAATTACTTAATAGTTCTCTTATTGAGTTTGAAATGTCGGATATTTTTTGACTGTGTTGATTGTTGAAAAAAGTGTTTTCTCTTTTTTTGTAGTAAGAAAAAAAATGTATCTTTGTATCCGATAAAATTTAGGTTAATTTTAATTTATATAAAAGTATGGCAAATTTAGATTTAAGCAAGTACGGTATTACCGACGTGAAAGAAATTCTTCACAACCCTTCTTACGAAGTTCTTTTTGAAGAAGAAACTAAAGAAAGCTTAGAAGGCTATGAAAAAGGACAATTAAC
>JAGCIZ010000312.1 GCA_017648235.1 Paludibacteraceae bacterium | reverse complement strand
TCAACATAGTTTTTTGAAACACCTATTTTATTCCAATCTGCATCGGATAACTTGTTGATTTCCTTTTCTATAAAGTGTTTCGAAAATTTTGGCTCGAATTTATCGCCGGCATAATGGTGATGAATTCCGTTAGAAACCCAAACTCGTTTCAAATAAGTTTCAAATTCAACGAAATCTTCATTTTCTTTATCGCCATTATAGTTGACATAAACAGCTTCGAACAACCGACGAATGGCCAAATTATAGGCTCCGTTTTGATCATAAAGAATGTCGCGTCCTTGTAGAGCTGCTTCAGAAAGATAATAAATCAATTCTTTTTGTTGAGTAGAAAGTTTATCAATTTCAGGAACCTGATAGCGAAGAATTTGCATATCTGCAAACGTATCTACAACGTAATTAAATTCTTCATTTTTTTTCTGACAACTCACTAAACTCATAGCAACAGCGATGGTAAAAATTATTTTTTTCATTCTTCATTCATTTGTTTTTGCAAGCAAATGTTTATTCATTGCCAACAATGACATCTTCTTGCAAAACCCATTTCCATACATTTTTTTTGTAAGCATCGTAAGTTGAACTTGGAACGTAGTAGCGATAATCGCCTACAAAACCAGAATTCAAAGGTTCTAAATGATCAAAAACAAATCGTTTATTTTTTTTCTCATACAGAAGAGTAATGGAGACTTCCTCATTATACTCAAAAACAATTCGATGTAAAAAATCCTTTTTCCAAAACTCAAAAATTGGTTGTCCAAAGAATGCCTCTTCTTTATCCATCCAAAGCACATCAATAACTTTCATGGTCAGAAACTTCTTGTTTTGTGCCACTCCGAGCAACATATATACTTTTCCTTGTTTGGAGCGAAATGGTACGATGTCAAAATACAACGCTCCATACCAATTTTGAGTAGAAATTACACCAATTTCTTTTGGTGCATATGCTTTAGTAGCTTGTTTTAGTGGGAAAAGTTTTATGCCTTTTGATGTTTTCTGTTGAATAATTCCGCCAAACTTGGCCGAACCATTTTCAGGATAAGACCACGTATATACGGCCACTTTTCTATCCTTTGCAATGCGTTTTCCTACATGCTTGAGGTCTTGAAAAGGATAATCAAACGAACTTTTTTTCTGCAACACTGACGAAAAAACAAGATAGATGCTATCGTTTATGCAACTTTTTATAGAGTCCGATTCCTCTTTTTTTAGTTTTTCAAAAAGCGAACCTAACAACTCTTCTCCCTTCGATAGCGAAATTGGTTCTGCTAGCAAGGAGAGCGAGATAGAAAGAAAAATAGACGCTATAAATCGTTTTTTCAGCACAATCTTATTCCATTTTCATGTTATGGTAAACGTTTTGAACGTCTTCATCTTCTTCCAAGCGTTCAATCATTTTTTCAATTGTAGCACGTTGCTCTTCGTTCAACTCTTTAAGATCGTTTGGAATGCGAGTAAAAACAGATTCTTTTACTTCAAAACCATTCTCTTCCAAATATTTCTGAATTTGGCTAAAAGACTTTGGATCGCCATAAATGGTGATTTCGCCACTTTCTGCATCTTCATCAAAATCATCTTCTACCCCAAAGTCAATCAATTCAAGAATCAACTCGTCCATATCAACATCTTCTTTTTTTGCAAAAGTGAACATTGAGTGGTGAGTGAAAAGGAAATCCAAACTTCCCGAAGTTCCCAAACTTCCTCCAAATTTATTAAAAACACTACGCACGTTGGCTACCGTACGAGTTGTATTGTCAGTTGCTGTTTCTACAAATACCGCAATTCCGAAAGGGCCATAACCCTCATAGTTCATCTCTTTGTAGTCCTTTTGGTCTTTGCCCATTGCATTTTTTATAGCACGCTCTACGTTGTCTTTTGGCATATTTTCGCGTTTTGCGTTTGCTATAATGGCTCTAAGTTGAGGATTGTTTTCTGGGTCTGGTCCTCCTGCCTTTACAGCAATTGCGATTTGTTTTCCAATGCGAGTAAAGGTACGCGCCATATTTCCCCAACGTTTTAATTTTGTTGCTTTTCTGTATTCAAATGCTCTTCCCATACTGATATAATTATGTTTTTATTGTTATTAAAATTTGTTGAGCAAAAGTAGTGAAAAGTTGTGAGTTAACAAGTTGTGAATTGACCCGATGAGCAAAAAAACTATTAACTTTTCGTATCTTTGCACAAGAATCATTTATTATAGAAAAAATAATGAGAGAGAATTTGAAACAACGTTTGCAAAAGCCTACTAAACAATGGGTAAAGGCAGTATTTTGGAGTCTTATATATGTATTGTTTATCGCTTGGGTCGAAAACTTTTGGTGGCTATTTCTTTTGCCTCTTATTTTCGATGCTTATGTTACAAAATTTATTCCTTGGGATTTTTGGAAAAAAACCAAAAACAAAACACTTTACACTATTTGTAGTTGGGTAGATGCCATTGTTTTTGCTCTTGTAGCTGTATATTTTATCAACATCTACTTGTTTCAGAACTACAAAATTCCGTCATCTTCACTAGAAAAAACATTGCTCATAGGTGATCATCTTTTTGTGAGTAAAATGACATATGGACCGCGAATTCCGAATACTCCATTGTCATTTCCTTTGATGCAACATACAATGCCTTTTTTCAACTGCAAATCCTATATCGAAAATCCACAATGGGAGTACCGTAGGTTGAAGGGGCCCAGAGAAGTGAAGCGAGGAGATATTGTAGTATTCAATTTTCCAGCCGGAGATTCTGTAGCGCTCAATATTCAAAACCCCGATTATTACACACTTTGTTACTATAAAGGGAAAGAAACCATTCATCGTCAGAAGCGTTATTATGGAGAAATTGTTTATCGACCAGTAGACCGACGAGAAAACTACGTTAAGCGTTGTGTAGCTGTGCCGGGCGACACTTTTCAAATGATTGACAACCAAATCTATATTAACGGAAAATTGTTTGAAGATTCTGAAAATGTACAACACAACTATTTTGTACAGACAAACGGCACAATACTTTCTCGCACCTACTTGAGCGAACTTGGCGTGAGCGAAGATGACCGTGTGTTTCTTAACACGCTGCAAAATGCTTCAGAGTATTTTACCGAAATAGGTCTAGATGAAAAATTGCCTACATATCACCTTCCCCTGACTGAAAAAATGAAAGAAAAACTAAGCAAAAACCCTTCAATAAAAAGCATTATTGTGGAACCTTCATTTTTTGGAGGAGAGGTTTATCCTCTTGGCAAAAATAACTGGTCGAGAGATACTTACGGACCTATCTATATGCCTCGACGAGGAGATACGCTGAAAATTACAGCGGAAAACTACGCTGTTTACGAACGAGTGATAAGGAATTACGAAAAATGTTCTATTGCTTTGATTGATGATGAAATTTACATCGATGGCGAAAAAACTGATACCTATACGTTCAAAATGGACTATTTTTGGATGATGGGAGATAATCGTCACAAATCGTCCGATTCGCGCTATTGGGGCTTTGTGCCAGAAGATCACATCGTAGGAACACCACTGTTTATTTGGCTCTCATTGGACAAAGACAAAACCATCATTAATGGTAAAATCCGCTGGGAACGCTTCTTTAAGAGTGCAGAGTAAATAAGTGATAATTTTATACTAACCATTCCAAATAGTTTTCGAGCGTAATAACTACTGATTCTTTTATGGGATAAGTATTTAAGAATACTTTTGGAATTTTACATTTACAAAAAATAAGTGATACAAAAATAGAAAATATTCTCATAGGAGTATATTTCATGGCTTTCTTGTAAAAAATTCTCATAGTTATGAGAATTAAATAACAATCAGTCTATTTGAGGTATCTTGATCTTTTTATTTCTTTTGACAACAAGACGTTTTTTCCAAGCAAGATTTATGGCATTCGGTTACTACTTGCGAAGTGTATTTGTTGTACTTCATCAAGGCTTGTTGTAGCTTTTCAATGGTTGTTTTTTTGTCGTTGAAAACGATAGTTACTTGGCGTTTTTCTAAATCAAATTCAAGGTCTTGAACGCCTCTTTCAAAAGCCAATGTTTTTTCCACTTTTGCCTTACAACCATTGCATTCCATATCGTGAATGTAAAGCGTAACCGTTTGTTTTTCAGCTGCAGCTGTCAAAGCCATTAGCACCATTGCGATGCTTAAAATCATTTTTCTCATAGTTGTTTAAATTTTAATTAATTATTTTATGCTTTTAATTTTAATCTCTATCCAATGCCCAACGAAAACCGATATAAACTTTTGCTCCGCTAATAGGTCCCCACACCACAGATGAATCAAAAGCTTTATCAAACGGATTTACAGCATTTACAATCGGATTTTTTTGTTTGAAATTGGTCATATTTTCTGTCCCAACATAAATACTCCATGTTCTAAAATATTTTGTTACTTGAGCCATAAGTTGCGGATACCAACTAAAGTGTTCGTTCCATAAAGGATTTGTGCTGTCGGGTTGTGGAAGTCTTCCTCCTCCGTTGAATTGAGCAGTAAGGTCGAATTGCCATTTTTTCAAAGGCGTTTGATACGAAGTTGTAATCAAACCTTTGAATCGGTTTGTAAAAGGTTTTTCTCGTAATTTGCCGGCAATGGTTTGTTTTACATCGTTCATACGGTATGCCAATGTCATTGTCCATCCTCGTAGAATCTCCATCGAAGCTTCTATTTGTAAATTACTTGCATATGATTTTCCACCATTCAAATTGCCGAAAATAACTTTGTATGGATCGCTATCCATATCAGCAACTACGCATTCGAAAAAATGTGTGTAATAATAGTCAGCCGAAAGTTGCAATTCTCTTCTTCCAAGAGGAATATAAAATGTTGTGCTAATACCAGCATTCAAAGCTCTTTCTTGATTAAAATCTTGGCTCAATCCTACGATTTCTCTACTACTTGCCAACACCGAACTGTAATCTGACAAAATATTTGGTGAACGATAACCCATTCCGACCGATGCTCTCAAATTCCACCAATGCCAAGGCGAATAACGCACGTTGAAACGAGGGGTAGCAAAAAATCCGTAAAGATTGCTGTAATCGGCACGAATACCCAAAAGCAACGATAGTTTTTCGTCGTATTTGAAGTCGTATTCTGCAAAAATACCTGGTGTATATTCTCTTCGGTCAAGTGGTGGTATTTCAACTTTTGGTCGCGAAGTAACTGTACCATCAAAGGCCAATTTTTCTACGTAATCATCGAAATTAAAACTCACACCGGTTGTTAGTTTATGTCGGCTTTTGTCGTCGAGGTAGGTCTGAAACAATGCGTTCAAATAGGCATTCCCTTGTGCCGCATTGTAAGTTGTGGAGCCATATATACTTCCTTGTCGATGATACGAACCGCTCATAATAATACCAATACTTGTTGCCCGTTCATGATCGAATACATATCCGTTTTTTATAAATCCATCAATGCGAGTTGTGTTAATATCAATATGATAAGGATTTTCAAGTTTAAGTTTTGTGAGTTGACCACCTAAACGTTCCTCGTAAATACCCCGCACAAGAAATTGTCCCGTGTATTCATCTGTTTTATAGTACCAACGATTCAGTAAATTTACTCTATTGCCTTTGGGCATATCCATAAAACCATCATTGTTTCCGTCCATTTCCATAAAATCGCCACGATAGTGAGCCAAAACGGCAGTCGACAATTTATCGTTAACATTCCAACCTCCTGTAGCATTAAGCTCAGCACACAAATCGGAATTAACCATACCGTTTATAGCAATTGGATCAGCTGTTTGTGGTTTTAGATATTCAATGTTTATTTGTCCGGTTGTAGCCTCGTAACCATTAACAACAGAAGAAGTCCCTTTTGAAACCTGAATGCTTTCCATCCAAGTTCCAGGGATGTATTCCATTCCATAGTTTGATGCCAATCCGCGTATGCCCGGTGTGTTTTCGGTAAGCATTTGCACATAATTACCCGACAAACCGAGCATTTTTATCTGTTTTGCTCCTGTTGCTGCATCGCTATACGAAACATCTACCGAAGCATTAGTTTCAAAACTTTCCGAAAGATTGCAACATGCAGCACGACAAAGTTCTGCACCCGTTATTTTTTGTGTTTGTGTGGCTGAAAATCTGTAATTCAACGTGCTTACCGTACGAGCATTTACTTCCACTTCGTCCAACTCTTCTTGCTTTTCTTCAAGCGAAATATGAAGAAATGCAGTGTCTTTTACCGCAATAAGCATTGTTTGA
>JAGCIZ010000311.1 GCA_017648235.1 Paludibacteraceae bacterium | reverse complement strand
GCGGTTGATGTTACGTTGTCTAGTACTCGCCGTGATGATTTGCTTCAGGATGAAGAAACTCGCAATAAGATGTGGATTTTGCGTAGTCATACTTTAGCTGATATGAATTCAATTGAAGCCATGGAATTGATAAAGATTCGTATGCAACGAACACGTTCTAATGAAGAATTTTTAATTTCAATGAATGACGAATAAAGAAATGCTAATCTTTATTTTGTAAGTCCAATAAAATTACTATCTTTGCACTCCATTTTTGGACAAAATTTTTATTAATCATTTATTATTTACAAAAGGTATGTTAAATCATTACGAAACCGTTTTCATTTTGACTCCCGTTTTGTCTGACGCACAGATGAAGGAAACGGTTAAAAAGTTTAGAGATCTCTTGGTGTCATTGGGAGCAGAGATTGAAAATGAGGAAAGTATGGGTTTGCGTAAATTGGCTTATCCTATACAAAAGAAGTCGTCAGGTTTCTATCAATTGTTCCAATTCAAAGCAGAACCTTCGGTAGTTGAAAAATTGGAAGTTCAATACCGTCGCGACGAGTGTGTAATTCGTTTCTTGACTTTCCGTTTGGATAAATATGCATTGGAATATGCGGAAAGGAGAAAAAGTTTGAAATCAGAAAAAAAGGAGGATTAAAAAATGGAAGCAAATCAAGACATTCGATTTTTGACACCAGTAGCAGTAGAAACTAAAAAGAAAAAATACTGCCGTTTCAAAAAAAGTGGTATTAAGTATATCGATTATAAAGATCCAGAATTTTTGAAAAAATTCTTGAATGAACAAGGAAAAATTCTTCCACGTCGTATTACAGGAACTTCGTTGAAATATCAACGTAAAGTTGCTCAGGCAGTGAAGAGAGCTCGCCATTTGGCATTGCTTCCTTATGTAACTGATATGATGAAATAATTAGAAGGAGGAAAAGATTATGCAAGTTATTTTGAAAGAAGATATTCACAATTTAGGATATAAAGATGATATTGTAACTGTTAAAGATGGTTACGGACGTAATTACTTAATTCCTCAAGGAAAGGCAGTTATTGCATCAGAATCTGCAAAAAAAGTATTGGCTGAAAATTTGAGACAACGTGCTCATAAATTGGCTAAAATTAAAGCAGATGCAGAAGCTCTAGCAGCTAAAATTGAGGGAATTGTACTTCAATTGGGTGTTAAAACAAGTTCTACAGGAACAATTTTTGGTTCGGTGAATACAATCCAAGTGGCAGATGCTTTGGCTCAAAAAGGTTTTGAAATTGATCGTAAGATTATTCAAATCAAAGAAAGCATCAAAGAAGTGGGAACTTATTCTGCTGTAGTTAAGTTGCACAAAGAAGTTTCTGCAAATATCACTTTGGAAGTTGTTGCAGAATAAAATAATAGTTTTTTCATAGATTTTAGTTAAAATGAGAAAAGAGTCGCATTGTTGTGTGACTCTTTTCTTTTTGTGTACTTATTTTTATCTTTGCTTTGTTTAGAATAGAAAGGTATGGTATGAAGGAAATCCCTCAAATAGTAAAAAATACTGCCAAAGACTTAATAGAGATGTATGGCGACAAAATCGACTACCTCGGCAAGTATGAAGGAGCGGATGTCTATTCGTTTCATTTTCCAAACGATGTTGATACAGGTTTCCCATTTGTTTTCATTTGCAAGAATGGTAAGATTTCTGAAATAACAGGATTTGAAGCTCTTGATATTATTAGTTTATTTGTCAAAGAATAAAAAAAATACCGCTATTCCGATAGCGGTATTTTTTTTATTAGAATTGATTTAGAAACTATATCCAACTCCTAAACCAAGCACTCATTTGAATTGTACTCGTTCTGTAGGATTATTCCCGTTTTTATCTGCAATCAAAACACCATTAACATATTTCAATGATGTATTGAAAGAAACATTTAAGACTTTAAGAAATTGGTAAGAAATTGCAACATCCCAATCAACGTCAAAGTTTCCAAAACGACGATAATTGTCTTCAGGACGTCCATCTGCAAGAAGCGTTTTATTTGCTTTTTTATATGGAGAGAAAATTCCTATTGTAGAAATGATT
>JAGCIZ010000310.1 GCA_017648235.1 Paludibacteraceae bacterium | reverse complement strand
CCTTTTTGGGCCTCCTTACCTTGCGACATTAGAGCCAAAATATCTTTAGCAATAGAAGTAACATCACTTTGAGGATATTGTTCAACAAGTTGAGAGAGTGTTTCTTTGAAAAGTTCCGAATCCTTTGTTTTGCCAATACTCAAAGCATTGAGGAAAGCAAATTTTGGCAACAATTTGGACATTGGAAAATTATTCTTTGCGTATTCATAGTTTGCAAAAACTTGTTCAAAATCACTTTGCGAATAGGCCAAATAAGTTACTTCATAAACAGACTCTTGCTGTGCATACATTTTATTTTCACTCTCAGTGAAATTGGGAGAAGAAAGAATTTTAGCAAACTTACTTTCTGGATAGTTTTCAGTTAAAATGTTCCTATACTTATTCACTTCAAGTTGTTGCTGATTCTTTTGTGCTATTTTGTAGCAATAATAATAACTCTCAGCATTTTTCTCCGAATTAGGGAAACGGCGTTGGAACTCACTAAAAGTTTGTAGTGCCATTTCCATATCCTCCAAATTCAAATAGTAGATATTTGCCATTTCAAACATAGCATCTTCAATGAGCTTGTTTGACCGCTCTACTTTAGCAGGATTATCAGGCAGAAGAGCTAAATAATAGTCAGGAGATTTATTGTCCAAAAAATTTCTACGCTGAAAAGATGCTGAATCTGAGTCCATATCATCGTCGTAATTGACCTCTTGCATATCAGTTACAGCAATTTTATTTCTCAAACGCCATCCATCTTCAAGCGTTCTATTTCCCCAACGACGTTGGAATTCTCCTTTACCTTTAGAAATAAGATTTGTATTATAGAAATACCAATCAGACGAAGATCCTCCAAATACAGGTAACGACGACGTCGATTGAGCTTCTCTCTGCACTTTGTATGCTTCTTCTTCTGCAAGTTGCTTTTGACGTTCTTCTTCTTGAATCAAATCTTCTATTACTTTTTGGATAATATCCATTTGTTTGTCTTTCGGCAAAGATGCTATCATTTGCAAACTATCTTGCATTATGACAGTATTGTTTTTATCGGCCAAATCTTTCAAGATTTCTCCTCGTGAAGAAACTCTTTTGTAATCTTCGTTATCTACACTCAAAATTTGTGCAGCATCAGAATAATATGGTTGCGACAATATATACTCTCTTTTTTGATAATACATATCAGCTAAAGTAATCAGAACAATTGCTTTTTCAATTCCATTACGAGTACTTTTCTCAATAGCTAATTCATAATTTTCAATGGCTTTTTCTTCATTTCCTTCGGTCAAATAAACATTCCCAATAGTGTAATAAATTTGGTCAAGGAAGTCTTTATTTGTTGAACTTTTAGCCATTTTGTTAAGCGACTTTAAAACTGATTTTGAATTAGTTCCTGCCAAAAGTTGAGCACTATTGAGTTGTGCATTAAAGTTCATCTTTTGTGGAGGATTGAGTTTTTGCACTACCTTATATTCCTCAACAGCCTCATTATTTTGCCCATTTCTTTGATAAATTTGAGCTAAAACATAGTGATAACGAACCTTTTGACGTTTGTCTTTTTCTCGTAAAATGGCTGTTTTTATAAAAGGTATCGCCTCTTTATATTGCTTTTTCTTCATCAATAAATCAGCATTTGTACCCGCATAGAGCGACTCTAGTTTGTAATCAATTTCTGCCAAACTGATTTTACTCATTAACTCTTCAGCCTCATAAATCCAACCCATTTCGGCATAACTGCGCACCATCCAAATTTGAGCAGTAAGTTTCACTTCCTTTTCAGTAGAAAAGTGATTAGCTATGTAAGTAAAAGTACCCAAGGCACCCATAAAATCACCTTTGTAGAACTCCGATTTTCCAAGCAAAAGCCATGCATCTTTTAACATTGGATTATATTCTTCTTTTTGAAGAAATAACTGATATTTCTCATCTTTTGCCTTCTTAGGATTTGGAGTTGGTTTCTTTTGAATAGAATGCAGTTTTATGGCTTTTCGGCATTTTTCCATCGTAGTTTCCATACCAGAGGCTCTATTTTCCTTTATGCTGATAGGATAAAGTGGAATTATTTTGGAAAAATCATCTTTATCAGTTTCGTAGAGAGAACGAATTCCTTCTTTGTAACTTTCGTGTCCGTTGAAATAGATATTATACTTTGTTACCATTGCATGATAATGCCTCGTAAACCAATTATTTTTACGAGTAGCGCATGAGGAAAAAATCAATATTACCACAAAAAAAACTATGTATGTTTTTTTATTTCTCAACACAAAAAAAGTTCACCCAAGTTATAAAACTTAAAGATGTTAAAATTATTGTTTAAGGAAGGAGATTAATCATTGCTTACTATCAATACGAGAAACACTCTTTACGGATTTTATTTTAAGCAGATTCATACAAAGATTATTGAGATCTTCTGTACTATATACATATACGTGAAAACGTCCTTCGAAAATTCCATCTTTAGTTTCGATTTTTATTCTGCTAATATTGATAGAATATTCTTCGGAAAT
>JAGCIZ010000309.1 GCA_017648235.1 Paludibacteraceae bacterium | reverse complement strand
TTCCCAAGGATTTAGCTTTTTCTACAGTGTTGTCTTTACTGCAATCGTCAGTGAGAATAACCTCGTCAACTATGTCCATTGGTAGTTCTTCGTAGGTCTGCTCGAGTGTTTTTTCGGCATTATATGCCGGCATTACCACAATTATTTTTTTTCCGTTAATCATACGCTTGCAAAAGTAACTATTTGTTGTTAGTTTTCTTTCCGAATTTCAAAAAAACAACTATTCTCTATACATTCATTTTCTCATAAATTGCTTGCAATTCAGCATCTGTTTCAAGAAGTTTTTTTCGGCATATGGTTATCAAATCAGTAGCTTCTTTGACATAAGAACTCAATTCGTCGATACCCAGTTCATCTGATTCCATCTTTGTAACAATTTCCTGTAGACGTTTTTTTGCTTCGGCATAACCGATTTTTTGGGGATTTTTTACTTCCATATTTTTTATTTTACGATACTCTCTTTTTCTCCATCGCTCAACAATGTTTTTAATAAATCACCTTTTTGCAATTGATTTATAGATCTCACAATCTTTCCATCCTTAAGCGTGAGAGAAAATCCTTTGTTTATAATAGTTTGTGGATTATTCCACTTTATAAAATCTTCTTTTTGTTGCAACCAATAAGTAGCATTTTTCAGGCAATTCTCCGCACTATTTTTAAGCTTTAGCTGCTGAACAAGTAAAAAATCATTGGCCAAAGCAATATTATTTTTTGCATTGAAAAACAATTTTTGAGACAACATATCCATTTCCAACTTTTCTTGCCTAAATAGTTGTTCGCTTTCATCTACAATTTCCGAAAAAGAATCTTCTGCTTCTGAAAGAGAATTGCTCAATGTTTTTACGAGAAATTCTGCTACTGCAGTCGGAGTATTTTCTTGCGAAAAAGCCACCAAATCCACAATCGAGCTATCGCGTTGATGACCAATTCCGCTTATTATAGGAAGTGGAAATTGCGCAATGTGCGCAGCCAAATTATAATTATCAAATGCAGATAAATCTGATGTTGCACCACCTCCTCTTATAATTACTACTACATCAAACTTTTCTATATGTTCATTTATTTTATCCAAAGCTTCTATTATCGAACACTCAACCTGTTGACCTTGCATTACTGCAGGAAAAAGTTTAGTATAAAACCTAAAACCAAATACATTTTTTTCAATCTGCGACATAAAATCGCCATAACCCGCGGCAGTAGGAGAAGAAATAATGGCAACTCGCTGAGGATTTTCGCACAAAGGTTGCTCCTTATTCATATCCAAAATTCCTTCCACTCGAAGTTGTTCAATAATTTTTGCGCGCCTCAAAGCTAAATCTCCAACGGTAAAACTCGGCTCTACGTCACTGATGTAAAGAGACATTCCATAAACCTCATGAAACACTACATTACATTTTACCAAAACCTTGATTCCATTTTGCAAAGAAACTCCCGTAGTTGATTCGAAATAAGGTTTTAACATTCTGTACGTTGAGGCCCAAATAATCGCACTTTGCTTGGCTATGATGTAATCCGATTCGCCTTTCTCAATCAGTTCCAAATAACAAATTCCATTTGTATTCTCTCGCAATTCATTGATTTCCGCACTTACCCAAACACCTTCAGCAAAGGCCTTTTTTACGCTTTGCTTAATTCGTTCGTTCAGTTCAAATAGAGAATATGTTTGTTTTTCGAGCACTTAATTTGAGTTTTTTTATCGAAAACAAAGTTAAGAAACTCCACCAAAAGAAAAAGAAAGATATAAAATTATTCTTTCCTTCACTTTCAAAAAAAGACGATGTAAAAAGTTATTTTTATCTTTGCTCAACCTTTTTAATTCGTACGCTTTGGGACCAAAAACTGTTTCATTTTTTACGTTAGGATGCAAGTTGAACTTTGCAGAAACGTCGTCAATTGCAAAAAAATTATTTGCCGCTGGATTTGTACGTGTATCTCCCACACAAAGTGCTGATGTATGTGTTGTAAATACTTGTTCGGTTACCGACAACGCAGATAAAAAATGTCGTCAGGCAATTCACAAAATAATTAAGCAAAACCCAATGGCATACGTTATTGTAACGGGATGTTATGCACAGTTGAAACCCACAGAAATAGCAGCAATAGAGGGAGTGGATATGGTTGTTGGAGCCAATGACAAATTTGAAATTCCCAATATTTTATTGTCCGATGAGGAAAGGGATAAAATTATAGTTTCAGGAACAAAAGGCATAACACCATTTTTTCATGCTTGTTCGAGCGACGATAGAACAAGGCATTTCCTTAAAATCCAAGATGGATGCGATTATTTTTGCTCTTATTGTACCATACCCTTTGCAAGAGGAAGAAGCCGAAATGGAAAAATAGAAGATTTGGTAAATTCTGCCAAAAGTGTTGCGCAACTTGGAGGAAAAGAGATTGTGCTTTCAGGAGTCAACATTGGAACTTTTGGGCGAAGTACGAACGAATCTTTTTTTGATTTACTAACCGCGTTGGACAAAGTGGAAGGTATCGAACGATACAGAATATCGTCGATAGAACCAAATCTTTTGACCGATGAAATAATTGATTTTGTGGCTTGTTCTGCGAAGTTTATGCCACACTTCCATCTTCCGTTGCAATCGGGCAGCGACGAAGTTTTGCAGCTAATGCGTCGAAGATACAACACTCAATTTTTTGCAGAAAAGGTAAGTAAAATAAAGAGTGCTATTCCAAATGCTTTTATAGGAATTGATGTTATTGTGGGAATGAGAGGAGAAACTGAAAAATTGTTTGAAGAAACGTATCAGTTTCTGAAAAATCTTGATTTCTCCCAGTTACATGTCTTTTCGTATTCTGAACGAGCAGGAACCAAAGCATTAGAAATTCCTCATACTGTTTCTCCAAGTGAGAAAAAACAACGTAGTAAGCAACTTCTTGATTTATCTTCTCAAAAAACAATTAATTTCTACCAACAGCAACAAAACAAACCTGCAAAAGTTCTTTGGGAATCGACAAAACGCAAACATTTGATGTTTGGTTTTACTGAAAATTATGTAAAAGCAGTAACTTTGTACGATGAAAATTTGGTCAATACACTGCAATGCGTCATCTTAAAAGACGTCGACAAAACCGATATTAATGATCTAAAAATTAATGTAGAAAGAAGATGAAATTTGATCTTCAGTATACCGATAATAAAAGCAAAGCACGTGCTGGAAAAATTACTACTGACCATGGCGAAATAGAGACTCCTATTTTTATGCCAGTAGGTACAGTTGGATCAGTAAAAGCTGTTCACTTTCACGAACTTGAAGAAGATATTAAGGCTCAGATTATTTTGGGAAATACTTATCACCTTTACCTTCGTCCTGGACTTGACGTAATAGAAAAAGCAGGAGGTTTGCATAAGTTTAATGGTTGGCAAAAACCTATCCTGACAGATAGTGGCGGTTTCCAGGTCTTTTCGCTTTCTGGAACAAGAAAACTTACCGAAGAAGGAGCTATTTTTAGTTCGCATATAGACGGTAGTAAACATGTTTTCACTCCTGAAAAAGTAATGGATATAGAAAGAACCATTGGGGCTGACATTATGATGGCTTTTGATGAATGTGCTCCAGGAAACTCCGACTATAACTATGCAAAAAAATCGATGGAACTCACTCATCGCTGGTTAGATAGATGCTTTGCTCGCTTCAACGAAACTCAGCCGAAGTATGGTTATCAGCAATCTCTTTTTCCTATTGTTCAAGGATGTGTATATCCAGACTTGCGCAAAAAATCAGCCGAATTTATTGCATCAAAAAATGCTGATGGAAATGCAATTGGCGGGCTTGCAGTGGGAGAACCAGCAGAGGTAATGTATAAGACTATTGAACTTGTAAACGAGATTCTTCCTACCGACAAACCTAGATATCTGATGGGAGTAGGAACTCCTATAAATATTCTTGAAGCCATAGAAAGAGGCGTAGATATGTTTGACTGCGTTATGCCAACAAGAAACGCAAGAAATGGAATGATTTTTACTTCCGAAGGAACTATAAACATGAGAAACGAAAAGTGGAAAAATGATTTTTCTCCACTAGACCCGAATGGAACTTCGTATGTTGATCATCGTTATACCAAGGCATATGTTCGACATTTGATTATATCAAAAGAGATTCTTGGAATACAAATTACCTCTATTCATAACTTAGGTTTCTATCTTTGGTTGGTAAAAGAAGCACGCAAGCATATAATCGAAGGTGATTTTGTTCAATGGAAATCAGTAATGGTAGAAAAATTAGGAAGAAGGTTGTAGGTCATAAATTTAACCGATGCTAAAAAAGATTGATTTATATATTATAAAAAAATTTTTGGGAACTTATTTTCTTTCGATTGTTCTCATTATTAGCATATCTGTTGTTTTTGACTTAACGGAAAAACTTGATAATTTTTTCGAAAACAATGCGCCTCTAAAAGCTATTGTTTTTGATTATTATCTCAATTTTATTCCTTACTATGCCAATATGTTTACGCCGCTTTTCACCTTTATTTCGGTGATATTTTTTACTTCAAAAATGGCGTCAAATACGGAAATCATAGCTATACTAGCTGGAGGGGTTAGATTTTCTCGAATGCTTTGGCCGTATTTTGTTTCTGCGGCTATAATTGCACTTTTTTCCTTTTTTCTAACAGGATACGTTATTCCTCCTGCAAATAAAACTCGACTTGATTTTGAAGACCAGTATGTGAAAAAATTCAAAAATGAAGTAGCAAGAAACATTCAGTTTGAAATCGAAGAAGGAACAATTGTTTACATAGAGCGCTACGAAGAGGCTCGCAAACAAGGCTATCGATTCTCAATGGAATCTTTTGAAAATGACAAACACCTCTGCTCTCGTATGATTGCCAACCGAATAAAATGGAAAGAGGATTCTACCTGGGTTGTGAGCGATTACTTGATAAGAACTTTTGATGGATTGTATGAATCGATTGTTCAAGGAGAGGAACTCGATACAATAATTCAAATGAATCCTGCAGAATTTTTCATTACTGCCGAACAAGCTCCTGAAATGAATAATCCTCAACTTAAGCAGTATATTGAAAAACAAGAGAAGCGTGGGGCGGCCAATATACAGGCTTTCAGAGACGAATACTATAAACGTTTTTCTTATCCGTTGGCATCTTTTATATTGACATTAATAGGAGTTTCTCTTGCATCTAGAAAAGTAAAAGGAGGTATTGGACTACATCTAGGTATTGGTATCGGACTTAGCGCTGCATATATATTGTTTTCTACCATTTCATCGACATTTGCCATAAAGGGAACAATGCATCCTTTGCTTGCTGTTTGGCTCCCAAATATTGTTTTTCTGATTATTGGGATTGTGCTTTATCAAAAAGCACCGAAGTAGGTTTAGAATTATTTTTCTATTTCTATATCGTCAATACAAACGTAAGATGGGGTGTTTAATCCATATTCACCAACGTCGCTGCCGTCAACAGAAATTCGCATCTCATCAACTTCTCCTAATCCCAAAAGATTTACGTTTGTCCATTCTTTGCAGATGTAAGTTTTCCCTTCTCTGAAATCCGCCAAGTAAAACTCAACTTTTCCAACCGATTTGCTATCTAAATAACCTTCAAAAATAACCTTAAACCAATCGTTTTCACCTAATGCATTTGTATAGCTATCGCCATTTTTCATAGCTAAATAAGCATAAGTGGAGTTGTTGACTTTTAGACTCTTTATTTTACTTG
>JAGCIZ010000308.1 GCA_017648235.1 Paludibacteraceae bacterium | reverse complement strand
TTGGCTATAAGCTTTTTCGGCAAAACCACCTGCATAATAAAGCAAATCTTCCAGTTTCTCTGTTCGCTTCATTTCATATTGCATAGGACGTTTTACCAAACCACTCACATTTACCAACATCTCGTATGTACCAACCAAAACCACATCACCATCTTTCAAGATAACATCTCCTTGATTTTCTCCTTTCATCAAGTATTGATAAACGTCGACCGAAGCAAAAGATTTTCCTTCTCTGTATACGTTAATATTTCGAAGCGTCCCTATTGGAGATATTCCTCCCGCAACGTACAAGGCATGAAAAACTGTTGACAAAGAGGAAATAGTATATGTTCCTGGAGTTGCAACTTCTCCTAAAATATTCACTTGGATACTTCGTAACTTTCCAATTGTAACTTTTAGATATGTCTCTCCAGAATTCAAATCAGAATAAACTTTTGCATAAGCATTCTTGATGCGCTTTGTGGCATCCTTCATTTTTAAACCTGACAAAACTACACGACCTACATCAGATAAAACTATATCTCCGTCAGGCGAAATTGTTTGCTGATCTGAGAGTTGAGAATTTCCCCAAATATTTATTATAATTTCGTCACCAGGACCTAGCACATAATCGTCCGGTATTGGGATATTCAAGTTTGGATTAAAATCAAGTTGTTTGTTAGTAAATAAGTTCTGTCCAAAAATTTTCGAAATTTTCTCCGTTCCACTTTTATCCTCAACAAGCTCTTTTTCTGCTTCTATAGGATCTTCTACATCCTCTGATTCAGAAGAACGCTGACGAGATATTTTTATCGTTTTGGAGGAAACCTGTCCCTCTTCTCTAAATTTCTGTTCTAATTGTTTTAATCGTTGCACAGAAACTCCTTTCTGTTGCATATCTTCCATCACCTCCATTTGCGAACTTCCTCTTTCATGATGTTGGCGAAGAATTTCTATTAGTTGTTCGTCAGACAATTGAGCAAAAACACTACTCATACATACCGACAACATCAAAACAAAACTTCCAATCCTTAATCTCATATTTTATCGATTTTTATACATTTTCTCATAATAATTTTGGTACTCACCATTAGTTACATTATCAAGCCAATCTTGATTTTGTAAATACCAACGAACTGTTTTTTCTATTCCCTCTTCAAATTGTAACGAAGGTTCCCATCCTAATTCATTCTTCAATTTTGAAGAATCAATAGCATAACGCAAATCGTGTCCTGCGCGGTCTTTTACATAAGTTATCAACTTTTCCGAAGCACCCTCCAAACGTCCCAATTCCTTATCTACAACCTTTATCAAAACTTTTATTAAGTCTATATTTTTCCATTCGTTAAATCCACCAATATTGTAAGTTTCTCCGACTTTTCCATTATGAAAAATTACGTCTATAGCACGCGCATGATCCTCCACATAAAGCCAATCACGAACATTTTCTCCCTTTCCATACACAGGAAGTGGTTTATTCTGACGGATATTATTGATAAACAATGGTATAAGTTTCTCTGGAAACTGATAACTACCATAGTTATTGGAACAATTAGAAACCACCACAGGCAAGCCATAAGTATCGTGAAAAGCTCGCACAAAATGATCAGAAGAAGCCTTCGATGCCGAATATGGAGAATGTGGTTTGTATGGAGTAGTTTCTACAAAAAAACCATCTTCTCCTAATGCTCCATAAACCTCATCAGTAGAAACATGATAAAAAAGTTTGCCTTCAAAATTGTCTTTCCACTGCCATTTAGCTGCTTGAAGCAACGAAAGTGTTCCTAAAACATTGGTTTGAGCAAAAGAAAATGGATCTTCAATAGAACGATCCACATGACTTTCTGCAGCAAGATGAATTACCGCATCTATCTTATTTTCTTCAAAAATAGCTCTAACAGCTTCAAAATTGCATATATCTTCTTTGATAAACGTATAATTTGGCTTATCCTCCACGTCTGCTAAATTTGCTAAATTTCCAGCATAGGTCAATTTATCCAAATTAAAAATTTGATACTCAGGATATTTATTCACCATTAGTCTCACCAAATGAGAACCAATAAAACCAGCACCACCTGTTATCAATATATTTCTCTTCATTTTCTTATTTTTTTTAGAATAACGCGCAAATATACAAGATTATTGCATAAAAAACGAACTTATTTACAGTAAACATTTAATATTTACCATCCCAAATTTTAATCTGTATTTTCACATTATTTCGTACATTTGCAAACATTTTTTTATCATATTCACTATGCAACTTTCAGATAGGACAATTGGAGAATGGCTTGAGCATTGGGCAACAGAAACTCCCGACAAAGAATACCTTGTTTATTCAGACCGCAACTTACGTTTCACATGGAAAGAATTCAACGAACGAGTTGATAATTTAGCAAAAGGACTATTAGCAATTGGTGTTGAAAAAGGTTCTCATGTTGGACTATGGGCAACAAACGTTCCCGATTGGTTAACTTTTTTATATGCTTGTGCAAAAATTGGAGCCGTTTGTGTTACCGTAAACACAAATTACAAGCAAAACGAACTTGAGTTCCTTTGCCAAAACTCCGACATGCACACACTCTGTATCATCGACGGCACATGGGATTGCGACTACGTTGAGATGACCTACAAAATGCTTCCTGAATTAAAAACTTGCCCTCGTGGACACTTAAAAAGCGAACGTTTTCCTTGCATGAAAAACGTAATCTATATCGGTCAAGAAAAACATCGTGGAATGTATAATACTGCTGAAATTTTGCTACTTGGAAGTTCTGTCGATGATAATAAATTGAACGAAATAAAAAAGACCGTTAATTGTCACGACGTAGTCAATATGCAATACACATCAGGAACAACAGGTTTTCCTAAAGGAGTTATGCTTTCGCACCACAACATTGCAAACAATGGCTTCTTCACAGGCGAAAACATGAAGTTTACGCAAAATGACAAACTTTGCGTTTGTGTTCCGCTTTTCCACTGCTTTGGTGTTGTATTAGCCACAATGAATGTTCTTACACATGGTTGCACACAGGTAATGGTAGAAAAATTTGATCCATTGGTTGTGCTCGCATCCATACATCGAGAGCGATGCACAGCACTTTACGGAGTTCCTACGATGTTCATTGCCGAACTCAACCATCCAATGTTTGACATGTTCGATTTAACTTGCCTACGTACAGGAATTATGGCTGGTTCTCTCTGTCCCGTTGAGTTGATGCGAAAGGTTTGTGACAAAATGCACTTAACCATCACTAGTGTCTATGGACTAACCGAAACTTCGCCAGGGATGACACAAACCACAGTTGACGATACATTTGAACGTCGTTGCACAACTGTTGGTCGCGACTATCCTTTTGTAGAAGTTCAAGTTATAAACCCCGAAACAGGTGAAATTTGTCCTCCGGGAGTACAGGGCGAAATGTGCTGCAGAGGTTTCAACGTAATGAAAGGTTACTACAAAAATCCTCAAGCTACAGCAGAAGTTATTGACAAAAATGGATTTTTACATTCAGGCGACTTAGGAATAAAAGACGAGGATGGCTACTACCGCATTACAGGACGAATAAAAGATATGATTATACGTGGTGGAGAAAATATTTACCCAAGAGAAATTGAAGAATTTTTATACCACATGAACGAGATAAGCGACGTACAAGTAGCTGGAATTCCATCAAATAAATACGGCGAGGAAGTTGGTGCATTTATCATTCTAAAAGAAAATTGCTCACTTACCGAAGAAGAAGTCAAAGACTTCTGCCGTGGAAAAATTGCACGACATAAAATTCCTAAATACGTTCTTTTTGTAAACGAATTCCCTCTAACTGGAAGCGGAAAAATCCAAAAGTTCAAACTTGGAGCCATTGGACTAAATCTTCTCAAAGAACAAGGAATTGAAGTTATATAATACTCAGTTCTTCATATCTACTTTTCACACACCACATTTAGTGGTGTGTTTTTTTTGTTATATAGTTTTTTTAGTACTTTTGTGATTGTTGTAAAAAAGTCATTTCGATGAAAAAAAATCTCTTTTCTGACAATTTCAAAAAGAAATTCTTTATTTGGTTTTGGTCATTGTTTCTAATTGGTTTCTTGTGTGTTTTCGGAATTTTCCACGCCATCACTAAAGGTTGGATTGGGTACATGCCACCGCTTGAAGAACTACAAAATCCTAGTTATAAATACGCCACTGAAATCTATTCATCGGACATGCAAGTATTGGGCAGTTTCTTTTCTAACAAAGAAAATCGTGTCAATGCCAACTACAACGAACTCCCCGACAACATTGTAAAAGCACTCATCGCCACTGAAGATGCTCGTTTTGAAAGTCATTCCGGAATTGACTCATGGGCGCTAATCCGAGTCTTTTTCAAACGTGTAATTTTAGGACAAAAAAGTGCGGGCGGTGGAAGTACAATTACCCAGCAGTTGGCCAAGCAACTCTACTCCCCTCCTGCCGACAACATTTTCTATCGACTTATCCAAAAACCTGTAGAATGGGTAATTGCTGTTAGACTCGAACGACTCTACACTAAGCAAGAAATCATAACAATGTACTTAAATAAGTTCGATTTTTTGAACAATGCAATCGGTATAAAAACAGCTTCAAAGGTTTACTTTGGAGTAGCTCCTAAGGATTTGAAAATAGAACAATCGGCCACCTTAGTCGGCATGCTCAAAAATCCTTCTTATTTTAATCCATTGCGTCGCAATGAGCGAACTAGAGATCGACGCAACGTAGTATTATCTCAAATGGTAAAAGCCGATTTTTTGACTGAAAACGAATGTGATTCATTACAAAAAATTCCTTTAACACTAGATTTTCATAGAGTAGACCATAAGTTAGGGTTGGCTCCTTATTTTAGAGAATATCTGCGAATTGCCCTTACCGCAAAAAAACCGAATAAGAAAAATTATGCGTCATGGCAACTAAAAAAATACGGAAAATTTTACATGGATTCCTTGGCTTGGGAAAATGACCCACTTTATGGATTTTGTGAAAAGAATCCAAAAGCCGATGGATCTCTGTACAACATTTATACCGATGGATTGAAGATTTATACAACCATTGATTCTCGTATGCAACGTTATGCCGAAGAAGCCGTTCGCGAACATTTCTCCGAACTTCAAGCAGCTTTTTTCAAAGAAAAGAAAAATCATAAACAAGCACCTTTTTCTTATGATATTTCAAAAAAAGAGGTAGAAACAATTATTCAAAATGCTATCCGTCAATCGGAGCGCTATAGATTGTTAAAGCAACGAAAAGCATCACAAAAAGAGATTGACGAGGAATTCAACACGCCTGTTGAGATGACAGTATTTTCATGGAACGGTCCTATTGATACCATAATGTCTCCTAGGGATTCTATCATTTACAACAAACACTTTTTGCGTTGTGGTTTCATGTCAATGAACCCAACAAACGGACACGTAAAAGCTTATGTTGGCGGAATAGATTTTTCTCATTTCCAATACGACATGGTCAATGTTGGTCGCAGACAAGTTGGTTCTACCATAAAACCATATCTCTATACTCTAGCCATGAACGAAGGTTTTTGGCCATGCGACAAAACAATCAACCAAGAAATCACACTCTACGACGGCAATGGCAACCCATACACTCCTCGTAACGATTCTAAACTACATATTGGAGAAGAGGTAACCCTTAAATGGGGATTAACAAATTCAAACAACTGGATTTCTGCATACGTAATGAGCCTTTTCACTCCAGAAAAATTGGTAACACTAATGCGTTCATTTGGAATAAAAGGGCAAATAGATCCCGTTGTATCTCTTTGCACGGGTTCTTGCGAAGTTACACTAGGAGAAATGGTCGATGCATACACTGTTTTCCCAAACAAAGGAATTAGAACTTCTCCAATTTATGTCACAAAAATCGAAGATTCTAACCGAAATATAATTGCAACTTTTGTTCCCGAAACGCAAGAAGTAATTGACGAAACCACATCCTTCAAAATGCTAGATATGCTATCCTCTGTTGTTGATGCAGGAACAGGTGTTCGTATTCGCTACAAATACGGACTTAAAATGCCTGCAGGAGGAAAAACAGGAACAACACAAAACAACTCCGATGGTTGGTTCATTGGTTTTACTCCTTCATTGGTATCGGGAGTATGGGCAGGATTCGAAGATAGAAGCGTTCACTTTGATAATATTGCCATTGGGCAAGGAGCAAATATGGCTCTGCCAATTTGGGCTTTGTATATGAAAAAAGTTCTAGAAGATTCTTCGTTGGGATACTCATCAGAAGAAACATTTGATATACCTTCTTATTTCAATCCAAATGCAGGATGTTTCCAGTAATAACAATTTGTTTGTTGACGTAATTTTACCTCTCTTTTTAGAACAAAATTACACATACTCCGTACCTGAAAACATCTCTAATTTGCAACCGGGAGTTCGGGTTATAGTGCAATTTGGATCACGAAAATTTTATTCTGCTTTAGTATATAAAGTCCACAAAAACAAACCTGATGTAGATTGCAAACCTATAGTTTCTGTTCTTGATGAATTTCCCATCGTAAATAAAACTCAACTACTAGTTTGGGAGTGGATTGCCAACTATTATCAAACCTCACTGGGCGATGTATATAAAGCAGCTCTTCCTGCAGGATTGAAATTAGAAAGCGATTCAAACGTTTCGCTCAACAATACTTTCACCGAAGAAAACATCTCTCTGAACGAGAAGGAAAAACAATTGGTAGAGATATTAAAAAATAGTAACGTAGAAATACAATCGTTGCTAAAAAAAACGGAAATAAAAAACGTGCTTTCCGTTATAAAATCATTGCAAGAAAAAAAAATCATAAACATTGACGAACAAATAGAAAGTTCATACAAACCCAAAACAAATGTTTTTGTTTCTTTGGCTAAAGATTTCAAAACCGATAAAATAGAAGATTACACCAATCTACTCAAAAGAAGTAAAAATCAGCAAGAATTGTTCAACTATTATATCAAGATTTCTGAAGGTAAAACGGATTTTAAGATAGAAAAAAGCATGTTTCTAAAAACTGCGAATTCGAATTCTTCAGTTCTTAATGCATTGATTCAAAAAGGAATTTTAACCAGTTTCACCGAACATGTTTCTCGGCTAAGAAAAACAAATGCCACACAAGGAATTCACTCTCTAAACCCAATTCAACAAGAAGCATACGAAAAAATCAAAATGCTTTTTGAAGAGAAGAATGTGGTGCTCCTACACGGAGTTACCTCAAGTGGGAAAACCGAGATATACACACATCTTATTCAGGAAGCATTGAAACAAGGAAAACAAGTTCTTTATTTGGTTCCAGAAATTGCATTAACCACACAATTAGCCGAGCGATTAACTCGTATTTTTGGAGAAAAACTGGAAATCTATCATTCACGAATATCAGATGCCGAAAAAGTAGAAATATGGAATAATCTATGTCAAAAAAAAGAAGCAAAAATAATTCTTGGCGCAAGATCATCTGTTTTTCTCCCCTTTACAAACTTAGGACTCATAATTGTTGACGAAGAACACGAACCATCGTTCAAACAATTCGACAACTCTCCACGTTACCACGCACGCAACGTTGCCATAGTTCTTGCAACATTTTGGAAAGCAAAAACATTACTTGGCTCTGCCACTCCATCACTCGAATCGTACAGTAATGCTTTGAATGGGAAATATGGACTTGTAGAACTTACCAAACGATTTGAGAATGTTAAACTCCCCAAAATTGAAATAATTGATCTAGAGCAAAGCTACAAGAGAAAACAAATGAAAGGGCATTTTTCTTTCACATTGTTAGAAAAAATGAAACAAACTCTTGATTCTGGAGAGCAAATCATATTATTTCAAAATAGAAGAGGATTTTCTCCCTATGTAGAATGTAAAGTGTGTGCTTGGAATCCTCGTTGTCCTCATTGCGATGTAAGTCTTTCTTATCACAAATATTTCAACAAACTTGTTTGCCATTACTGCGG
>JAGCIZ010000307.1 GCA_017648235.1 Paludibacteraceae bacterium | reverse complement strand
TGCCGCGCCGTGCATTCAGCACGTCTCGCAATGACAAGAACTGCGTGACAAGTGTACAAACAACTTGTTATGGCGAGAGACCTTGAGTCTCGTGGTCATTTTTTTTGTCATTACGAGCGTAGCGAAGTAATCCAAAAACAAGTGTAGCTTGTGAGGAGATTGCTTCTGTCACTACGTTCCATCGCAATGACAAGAACCGAGCGGCAAGTTCGCGGAGAAGTAACAAGAACCATGTGGTAAGTTCCATCACAAGTGTGTTAGGGATGGAAGCCCGGCAGGGTTCGGACTCGCGACTTGTCGCGAGGCTGAACGGACGAGTGCCGGCACGAGATAACGCGACAGCCCGCCCCGCGCATGATTTGTTGTTTTTTTGTTTGATGCGCGGGGAACGCTAAATGAAATTAAACTTCAGAAATATTGTGACTTAAGTTTGTGTAACGGTGCTTGTCTTTTTGGTTTCTAAGCGATGTGTCGAGAGCACCTGGAGCTGAAAGAATCCAAACATGGCCTTTGGCGCGTGTGACGGCTGTGTAAAGGAGATTTCGGCGGAGCATGCGGTAGTGACTAGAATCTAAAATAATGATGACGGCTGGGTATTCAGAACCTTGTGATTTGTGGATGGTGCTTGCGTAGGCGAGCGTGAGTTCTGAGATGTCTTCTGCATTGAATGGTAATGTGCGTTCGTCAAAATCAACGTGAAGAGTTTTACTTTCTTTGAATGTGGCAGAAATAAAGCCAATGTCTCCGTTGAAAATATTTTTGTCGTAGTTGTTTTCAAGTTGCATTACACGATCGCCAAGTCGCCAGTGGGTGCCGCCTAAATCTATGCCTTGTTGGGTTTGATTTATGAGTTCGCGGATTTTTGGGTTAAGTGTAATTGTACCAAAAGGACCTTTTCGCATAGGGACAAGGATTTGTAAATCCCGGCATAAATCGAGTTTCATCTTTTTAGGGATTTCATGTAAAATTAAGTTGTATAAAATTTGCAAGCCTTCTTCTTCTGTTTGGTACGGACAAAAGTGAAAGTTTCTGCCGTCGATGGGTTGTTTTAAAACACCATGGTTTATTTCGTCTGCTTTTTCTGCGATATCGTTTTCACCAACTTGTCTGAATATGCGTTCGAGTTTTACAGAAGGAATCTCTTTACACGAGAGTAGCTCTTTTAAAATGTTACCTGGTCCGACGCTTGGTAACTGGTCTGCATCGCCAACAATAAGTACGCGACAGTTCCACGGAATGGCTTCAAAAAGAGATGCGCATAATTCAGTATCAACCATGCTGAACTCATCAACGATTAAGAAAGAAGCAAGTATTGGATTGTCTTTATTTTTGACAAATGTTCCAGAGACTGGGTCTAGAGAAAGTAAGCGATGAATAGTGTAGGCTTCTTTTTGGCAAACTTCTTTCATACGCTTGGCGGCACGCCCTGTGGGAGCTGCGAGAATGACATGCTCTTGTGATTGTTCTGCTAAATAGAGAAGTCCGCGGAGGATTGTTGTTTTTCCTGTGCCCGGTCCACCTGTTAAAATGGAAAATTTATTTTGGAGAGCCGATAAAATGCCTTCGCGTTGTTTTTTATCAAAGGCAAAACCTTGCCTACTTTCAAAATTGTCCAACTCTTTTAAGACGTCTTTGTGTAAGGTATTTTCTGGTCGACAAATTCTCTCTTTTATAAATTGTGCAATGTATTTTTCAGCGTGATAAAGTTTTGGTAAAAAACAGTTTCCGTTTTCTAAAATGATTTCTTGGGATTTGCAAAGTTGGTTGTAAGATTCTAAAATGGCACAATAAGCGTCTTCATCAGTTGTTAAAAAATTTAATGTGGAAAACGTTTTTTCAAAGAGTTCTGTTTCTGGAACATAAACGTGCCCGTTTTGTGTGCTTAAATACAAAGAGGCAATAATAGCTGCAGAAACACGTTCTTTAGCGTAGTGATTAAAACCTTTTTTTAATGCAATAGGGTCGATTTGAAAAAACGAAATTTGAAATTGTGAATGACAAAAAAAATAAGGGTTTTCTTTTAGAATAAGAGGAATCGCTTTGCCGTATTTTTTGATAATGTCTTCTGCTATTTTTCCTTTGATATCAAATTCGTAAAGAGCTAAAAAAATTTCGCGTTCTTCTTTTGCTAAAAACCAGGCGGAAATGAATTTGATAATATTTTTTTCTGAAAAACCTCGAGCTACTCCACGCAATTGTTCTGGATTATTTTCAATGACGTTTGCAAGGTCATTACCAAATTTTTCAACTAAGGCCGTTGCTGTTTTTGGCCCGACACCTGGGAATTTTTTGCTTGTTAAATAATGAATCAGAGCGTTGTTAGAATCAGGGATTTTTATTTCGTGAGAAGTGACTGCAAATTGTTTTCCAAAGCGTGGGTGATTTACCCATTCACCTTGTGCGGAAATTTTTTCTCCACCAGTTAGCTCTGGAAAAATCCCAGTGAGTGTGATTACTTGTTGAGGGGAAATAGCCGAAACTTTCAAAACAGAATATCCATTTTGAGTATTTCTAAAAACGATTGTTTTGATTATCCCTTCAACTTGCATGGTGAACTTCTTTGAATAGTTGAAATATAGCTTTGTTTTTAGAGGTTTGTTATTTAAACATTTTTCATCGTTTCTTCAAAGAAAAATGTAGTTTATAAAAAATAATGGAGTAGTTATGAATTTAGTTCGATTCGGGTTGCTTTTTTCCATAATTTATTTTATGGGTTGTTCTAATACGGTTTCTGGTTCAAGTGGCGAAGACCAATTTGCTGAAGAAAATAGTTCATCATCAAAAAATAATGGAAAAAATGAAGGGAAAAGTAGCTCTAGCCAAAGTTCTGATGAACATTCTGAAGAATGTGTAGGAGAATCAGGTTCTCCCTGGGACGGAACAACCGCAAAAGAATTTGCTTGTGGCTCTGGAACAAAACTTAGTCCGTATGTGATATTGAATGCCGAACAATTAGCCCACCTTTCTTTTATTGTAGGAGGAAATGATGCCGACTATATTGGTAAATATTATAAGCTCGGTGCAGATATTTTGTTAAATGATGGTAAGGTGATAGATCAAAAAGGCGCTCTTGTCGCTGATTCAAGCAAACTTCATAAATGGACTCCGATAGGTAATTCAAGTGTTGCTTTCTCTGGACATTTTGATGGCAATGGTTACTCAATCAGTGGCATGTTCATTAACACCACAAGTTCTCACAATGGATTATTTGGAAATGTCTCTGGTAGTGTATCTAATTTGACTGTGGAAAATTCTTGGGTTACTGGAGGAAAATTTACTGGTGGAATTGTGGGGTTGAATATTGGAACTCTTGAAAATTTGAAAAATAAAGCGGCTGTAATAGGAAATGAGGAGTGTACTGGAGGGGTTGTGGGAAAAACTGCGCAGAAACAGTATCGTTATAATTCTGTGTTGAAGAATATTTTAAACAGTGGAATTGTTGTTGGAAAGAAAAATGTAGGTGGCGTTTCTGGGTGTGCTACTTATGCGACTATTGATGGCTTAGAGAATTCTGCGATTATTGAAGGAGAAATACAAGTTGGGGGAGTAATTGGAGGTATTGGTAGTTCTTCTGAAAATGATATTAAAAATTTAAAAAATACGGGAGATGTTATAGGACAACATTTTGTTGGTGGTGTTTCTGGCCATTGTGGGGCTTCGGTTAGTGTATATTCAACAGGAAATGCTACTTATCAATGCAATCCGTTGACATCTATAGTTTCGAATCCTTGTGGAATTTTTTCAAATGCTTCTAATACAGGTCTTGTTATTGGGAAAAATTATGTGGGTGGAGTCTTGGGCGTTGCCTGTTCTGGAACTATTTCAAACTTAAGCAATGTTGCGGATATTGAAGGGGAATACGGAACGGGTGGCGTAGTCGGCTCGTTGGCTTATGTGACATCTAAAAATATGTACAATACAGGAAATATTTTGGGCCGAGTATATGTTGGGGGCGTTTTTAGTTACAACAAAGAAGGCGTTACAAGTGCAGCATATTCCACGGGTAAAGTAGATGGTGATTCTTTAGTTGGTTTAATGATTGGGTATAATTACAATACCACAATGGCTGATTATTATTATTTAGAACAAGGGGCACTAGAACCTTTTGGCGAAAATAATGGTGGCGGCGTAGCTACTCCCAAAACAGCAAGTGAAATG
>JAGCIZ010000306.1 GCA_017648235.1 Paludibacteraceae bacterium | reverse complement strand
GGTGCAACCGACGAAGAAATCTTTGCCGCCACCTACGAAAAGGCCTACTTCGTGCAGCAGATGCGTGAACTTGTAGAACTTGAAGAAGAAATGCTCAAGACTCCGGGCCAGATGCCTGCCGACGAACTCCTCATCAAGGCTAAGAAAGACGGCTTTAGTGACAAGTATATCGCAAAGATTCTTGGGTTACGTGAAAAGGATGTGCGCAAGAAACGTACGGAACTTGGGCTTGTTGAAGGCTGGTGCGCAGTGCCAGTAAGTGGTGTAGAAAACCAGTATTACTATTACAGCACTTATAACGCAAAAGATGAAAGCACGGCAACTGACAATCCTAAGAAAATCATGATTTTAGGCGGTGGCCCGAACAGAATCGGCCAGGGTATTGAATTCGATTACTGCTGCTGCCACGCTGCAATGGCCCTCCGCGAAATGGGTTATGAAACCATTATGGTGAACTGCAACCCAGAAACGGTTTCTACCGACTACGATACTTCTGATAAACTCTATTTTGAACCAGTTTCTTTGGAAGATGTTTTACAGATTTACCACAAAGAAAAACCAGCTGGCGTGATCGTGCAGTTCGGTGGCCAGACTCCGTTGAATATTGCTCGCGAACTTTCTGACGAAGGCGTGAAGATTCTTGGTACGAGCATCGATTCTATTGATATTGCCGAAGACCGCGATTTATTCCGCAAAATGATGGATAATCTTGGAATTCCAATGCCAGAAGCCGGAATGGTTACCAACATTGATGAAGCTATTTCTGTAGTGAACCAGATTGGTGGCTACCCAATTATGATTCGCCCGAGTTTTGTGCTTGGTGGCCGCGGCATGGAAGTGATTTACGACGAAAACATGCTCCGCGAATATGTAGCGAAAGCAGTTGGCGTAACTCCAGATCGCCCGCTTCTTGTGGATCGTTTCCTTCATAATGCTCTTGAATGTGAAGCTGATGCTCTTTCTGACGGCGAACACGTTTATATTCCGTCTGTGATGGAACACGTGGAACTTGCTGGCGTTCATTCAGGTGATTCTGCTTGCGTAATTCCGCCAGTAACGATTACAAAAGAAAACTTGGAAACCATTAAGGATTACACGCGAAAAATTGCAGAAGCTTTACATGTGTGTGGCTTAATGAATATGCAATACGCCATTGAAAATGGCAAAGTGTTTGTGCTAGAAGCAAACCCACGCGCAAGCCGCACGGTTCCACTTGTTTCTAAAGTTTGTAACACGCAAATGGCTCGCCTTGCAACTCGCTTAATGCTTGGAGAAAAGCTTGAAAGCCTGAACTTGAAAGACAAAAAGTTCAAACATTTTGGAGCTAAAGAAGCCGTGTTCCCGTTTGATAAGTTCCCGAAGGTGGACCCAGTTCTTGGCCCAGAAATGCGCTCCACTGGCGAAGTTCTTGGTCTTTCTGATGACTACGCTCTTGCTTACTACAAGAGCCAGGAAGCGGCAGGTTCTAATTTGCCATCAGAAGGAGCTGTTCTTATAAGCCTTTCAGACAAAGTGAACTTAGCAGACCAAGCTATAGCAATTGGTGAAGAATTTCAGAAATTAGGCTTTAAGATTTATGCGACAGAAGGTACCGCCAAGTTCTACGAAAAGGCCGACGTAAAATGTGAAGAAGTGAATAAAATCAATGAAGGTCGCCCAAATGTTTTAGATATTATCTTGAACAATCAGGTGGCATTGATTATCAACACTCCTTGGCCACGCCGCGATGCTGTTG
>JAGCIZ010000305.1 GCA_017648235.1 Paludibacteraceae bacterium | reverse complement strand
GTTTTTGCAAGAAAAAACAGCGTCAAAGTAGCCGGCTTTTTTCTTCTTCCAGTTTTTTTAGCAAATCGCGGTACTGTGCGGCTTCGATAAATTCTAGTTTTTTTGCTGCCTCTTGCATTTTCTTTTTTGTTTGAGCAATGGCCGAGTCTAGATCTTGAGGTGAGGTGTTTTGGCTGGATTTCTTGTTTGAAAGCAATAAATTTTCATCTATTTGAGGCAACGCTTTTTTCTCGGTTTTCTTTTGAGGGAAAGCCATGGTGGCGTTTTTGTGTGCCGACTGTGGAGTGATGTTATGCTCGGTGTTGTAGGAGAGTTGTTTTTCACGTCGGCGGTTGGTTTCATCAATAGTTTGTTTCATGCTATTGGTGATTTTGTTGGCATACATAATAGCTTTGCCGTTGACGTGGCGCGCGGCTCTTCCTACGGTTTGCGTAAGCGAGCAATGCGAACGTAGGAAACCTTCTTTGTCGGCATCGAGAATAGCCACAAGCGAAACTTGAGGCAGGTCGAGCCCTTCGCGCAAAAGGTTTACGCCTATAAGCACATCGAACAGTCCGTTGCGTAGGTCTTCCATAATTTGCACTCGGTCTAGAGTTTCTACTTCGGAGTGAATGTAGGTGCATCGAACGCCATTTTTTTGCAAGTATTTTGTTAGCTCCTCGGCCATGCGTTTTGTAAGCGTTGTAATTAGCACTCGCTCGTCTTTTTCGGCTCTTTGAATGATTTCTTCGAGCAAATCGTCAATTTGGTTGACGCTCGGGCGAACTTCTATAACAGGGTCGAGTAGACCAGTTGGGCGAACTACTTGCTCGGCAATTACACCATTGCTGCGCTCTAGTTCGTAGTTGGCAGGCGTTGCACTAACGTAAATGGCTCGTTTTACAAGTTGGTCAAATTCATTGAACTTCAAAGGGCGGTTGTCGGCTGCAGCAGGAAGTCGGAACCCATAATCGATAAGGTTCTTTTTCCGTGCTTTGTCGCCACCAAACATGGCATGAATTTGTGGAATGGTTACGTGGCTTTCGTCGATTATTGTAAGAAAATCTTCGGGAAAATAGTCGAGTAGGCAAAACGGACGAGAGCCTGCTTGCCGACCATCGAAGTAACGAGAATAATTTTCGATGCCGGAGCAATAACCTAGTTCACGAATCATTTCTAGGTCGTAATTTACTCGTTCTTCAATTCGCTTTGCCTCGTAGTTTTTACCGATTTCTTTGAAAAACTCAATTCGCTCCATCAAGTCGTCTTGAATTTTGTAAATGGCACTTTGTATACGATCCTTTGTAGGTACAAAGATGTTAGCCGGATAGATAGAAAATTCTTGAAAGCGATCAATAATGGTACCACTTAGCGGATCGATGGACGCGATTGATTCGATTTCGTCGTCCCAAAAAATAACTCGCAGAATATAATCTGCATAGGCTAGGAAAATGTCAATCGTATCTCCTTTGACACGGAAATTTCCTCTATTTACGTCCAAGTCGTTGCGTACGTAAAGGTTGTCGGTAAGTCGGCGGAGAAAAACCTCTTGTACCATCTTTTTTCCAACTGCAAGTGGAATTCTATTTTCGAAATAGTCAGTTGGGTTTCCAATGCCATATAGGCAAGAAACAGACGAAACAACAATGACATCTTTTCTGCCTGAGAGTAGCGAAGACGTGGCAGAAAGACGAAGTTTTTCAATGTCATCATTTATAGCCAGATCTTTTTCAATGTAAGTGTCGGTTTGAGGAATGTATGCCTCTGGTTGGTAGTAGTCATAGTAGGAAACAAAATACTCTACTGCATTGTTTGGAAAAAAAGTTTTGAGTTCACTATAAAGTTGAGCTGCAAGAGTTTTGTTGTGGCTTAGAACCAATGTCGGTGTTTGTAAGTTTTTTATGACGTTGGCAATAGTAAACGTTTTTCCTGAACCGGTAACGCCTAAAAGCGTTTGATGAGAAATTCCTTTTTGGAGATTCTCGGTAAGTTGTTTGATGGCTTCGGGTTGGTCGCCTGTAGGGTTATATGGTGAATTTATCTCAAATAGCATTTTTTATTACTCTTGGAAACTTTTTGTGTAAAAAAGTTTCTTGTATGATATTGATATATAGTGTGTTGAGTTAATGTTTTATTTTATTAACATATTTTTTAACGCAAAATTGTTTTTGTATAATTATCTTTGCAGTGAAAAAATTGTGCGAATATAACTAAAATTGAAAAGATGACAATTGAAGAACAGATATTGAGTGTTTCTGCAAAACTTTTTGTCGATTTTGGGGTAAAAAGTGTTTCAATTGATGACATCTGCAATCATTTGCACATTTCTAAAAAAACCTTTTATGTGTATTTCAAGCAGAAAGAAGATCTCTTGAGTGCAATTTTGCGAGAAGAAAGAGTAAAACGGGAGAAAAAATTGGCTGCAATTGAAGCTGATACCAACCAAAATGTAATCAATTCGATTATTGCAGATACAAGATTTTTTGTTGGTCATAAGGTTGAGCGTCATATGTGTTTCTTTTATGATTTGAAAAAATATTATCCGAACGTATTTTTCGAACATAAAAAAGTGATGGCTGAGGTAAAAAAAAATCGTACGGAGAAATTCTTGCGTAGAGGAGTGGACGAAGGTTTTTTTAGAGAAGATCTGAACATTCCTACTATGGCATTGTTTTTGAGTTTGCACTCCGAAGCGTTTTTTGAAGAGTTTCTGAAAGAAAAAAAAACAACTATAGGAGAAATAGTCAATTTTTTGATTGATACCCTCGTGCGATCAATTGTAAGTGCTAAGGGGTTGAAGTATTATGAAGAAATGAAAAAAGAAATAGAAATATAAATTGATATGAAAAAAATCTGGTTGATAGGGTTACTTAGTTTTGTGTTTGCTGCTTCATATGCGCAGCAAGATCCTGAAAAACTTTCGCTTTCGCTCGAAGATGCAAAGCAGTATGCACTTGAGAATAATCGTACATTGCAAAATGCTGAACTCTCTGTTCGTCAGGCGTATGCTTCGCGTTGGCAAACTATTGCAGCGATGTTGCCACAGGCTGATATGTCGCTTGGATTGAATTACACCGATGGAAAAATGAAATTTTCTATGGGAGCAGGAATGGAAATGAATCGTGATATAGAAAACTTGGCGGGTTCGTTGGGAGTTAGTGCTTCGATAGCTGTGAATGGACAATTGATAGTAGGAGTTCTTCTTAACAATTTAGCTATTGAGATGCAGAATATCAATCATAAAAGTAGTGAATTGGACGTTGTTTTGAATGTTGAAAATTTGTACATCACGGCGTTGGCAATGAACAAAACTGTTTCTTTGCTTGATAGTACTTTGCAAAATTTGGAGAATTTGTATGAGATAACTAAAAATGTGGTTGAAGCAGGTGCTGCAGAACAAACTCAAGCAGATCAACTTCTAGTGCAGGTTTCGAGTATGAGAAGCGCAATCAATTCCACTAAACGTTCTGTAGAATTGATTTACAATTCGTTGGCGTTGCAATTGGCTTGTGGACCAGATGTTGAATTGGAGTTGACCGACGATTTGGATGCTTTGATTAACGTGGAAGCGGCACTTCAACTTTTGGGTCAGGATTTTGATATCAACAATAACTATAGTTATCAGTTGGCAAATAAAAATGTGGAAATGGCTCAGAAGAATGTGATTATGGCAGGAATGGCTTATGTCCCAACATTGAGTGCTTTTTATCAATATACATCACCTAATAAGTACTTTTCTGGAGAAGCAGCAATGGAGCAATCAATGGGTGTTGTTGGGTTACAACTTTCAATCCCTTTATGGTCAAGTGGAAAACGTGCTGCTGCCATTACAGAAAAACGTTTGGCAAAACAGGCGGCAGAAAATCAGTTGGCCGATGCACGCGATGGATTGATGGTTCAACACAAACAATTGCGTTATAATCTTTCCACAGCATACGAAGATTTTGATATTCAGAAGATGAATATAGATGTGTCGCAACGAGTGTTTAATAGTGTTTCAAACAAGTTTGAGCACGGATATGCTTCGAGTTTGGAACTTACCAATGCAAGCACTACTTTTTTGACTGCTCAAAGTGATTATATACAGTCAATATTGAACTTATTGGAAGCTCAAATTAACTTGAAAAAGTTATTGAATAAATGAAAAGCAGATATCTTACCATATTAGTTTTTTGTTTGTTTGCGACGGCTGTTTTTTCGCAAAACATAACATTGGGAGTAAAAGTGGGTTATAACTCATCTCTCGGGTTTAGCGAAAAATGGGAATCTGGTTCGCAGCCTTATTTTATGGAAAATGGTCTTGCAAATGGGTTTAATATTGGTTTGATGTCGCGTTTTGGAAAACG
Organism: Paludibacteraceae bacterium; assembly: GCA_017648235.1. GTDB lineage: Bacteria > Bacteroidota > Bacteroidia > Bacteroidales > Paludibacteraceae > RGIG9608. Next base: position 519 of record JAGCIZ010000305.1, on the reverse strand, counting down.
ACTTTATGGACAAGTAGAAGTTCTATATAATCGCAATTATACATCATTTTCGCTTGGAGAAAAAGACACTCACAAAGTTATTCTTCAGGGAATAAATGTGCCAGTATTATTTGGTGTGAAGATTATTGATCGACGCTTTTTTAATTGGCGCGTTATGGTGGGACCTGATTTCTCGTTTGATTTGAAGTCAAAGACCGATTGCGAAAATACGCCGTTGACTTATACTCTTCGGAAATCGTTAATAGGTTTAGATTGTGGAACGGGTTTTGATATTTGGCATTTTGCACTTGATTTTCGTTATCAGCTAATACAAAATCGTTATGCTTACCAAATTCGGTCGGGAAGTGAAAATGTAACAATAAATAATTCGCCAATGCACAATTTTGAAGTTTCATTGGCATGGAAGTTTTTAGATAAAAGTGAGAGAAATAACATTAAAAAGATAGAAAAATGATAAAGATTTGTAAAGAAATGGTTGCAATCTCTTTGTTGGCAACACTTTTGGTTGCTTGTGGAGAT
>JAGCIZ010000304.1 GCA_017648235.1 Paludibacteraceae bacterium | reverse complement strand
TCGGTACCGCCAAGAATAAGCACAACAGGTGTTTTCATACTTTGCAATGCATACCAACAAGAATTTACGTTTGTAGCTTTAGAATCGTTGATGTAGCGAACTCCACGCACCGAAGCCACATATTCCAAACGGTGTTCAACGCCTTTGAACTCTGCCAATGATTTGCGAATAGTTTCTTTACGAATGTTTACAATTTGTGCAGCCAAACCTGCCGCCATCGAATTGTAGACATTGTGTGTGCCTTGCAATGCTAATTCTTCAAGAGACATTACCATATCGTCGGCTTCTTGTTGTGCTTTGATAGTCAAATCTTGATCTTCGACAAATGCACGTGTTTTGTCTGTTTTTTCAAGGGCAAAAGGCAATAGTTGTGCTTTGATGTTGCGTTTTTCTATTTCGGCTTTTAGTACAGGGTCGTCATTCCAGAAAATGAAAGCATCTTCTGGTGTTTGGTTTTGGAGGATACGGAATTTTGAATCGATATAGTTTTGAAATTTATAATCGTAACGGTCGAGATGGTCGGGCGTAATGTTCAAAATCACCGATACATCGGCTTTGAAATCGTACATTCCGTCGAGTTGGAAAGAGCTGAGTTCCAATACATAATAATCGTAATCGCACTCTGCCACTTGCCAAGCAAAACTTTTACCTACGTTGCCTGCCAATCCAACATTCAACCCCTCATTTTTTAGAATGAAATAAGTCAACATCGTTGTAGTTGTTTTTCCGTTGGAACCCGTAATACAGATTTTCTTTGCATCTGTATAACGCGAAGCAAACTCTATTTCCGAAATAACGGGAATGCCTTTCGCACGAAGGTTTTCGATAATAGGATTTTTTTCTGGAATACCAGGGCTTTTCACTACCTCGTCGGCATTGTAAATTAACTCTTCGGTATGTTGTTTTTCCTCGTAAGCAAAACCACGTTTTTCGAGTTCTGCTTTATACTCTGGCTTCAAAGCACCTTTGTCCGACAAAAAAACTTCATAACCTTGTTTGGCAGCAAGAATTGCTGTTCCTACTCCACTTTCACCTCCACCTAGAATTACCAATCTTTTCATATCTATTTTTTATTTTCTCGTTCTGCTAAAATTTGTTTGAGTTCTTCTGCTTTTTGAGTTCCGATAAGAATTTTTTTCCCATTTTTCAAAACCAGCTGCAAACCCATATTTCCTTTTACGTTGTAAGCTACACCACTTTTTCCTCTGCGTATTCCCCAACCTCCATATTCGAGCAAGGGAGAATATTCGCGGACTTCTGCTTTTACAATTTCATCCCAAGCGAAAAATTTCTTTTTCAGATGAAAAGGGGAAAATTGTACTTGAACACCTTCTGACGAAATCTCTGTATTTAAGTTCAAAATGAAGAACAAAAGAATAACAGCAATTGCCACTACATATTCCAAATTAGAATTAGCAGAAATGAATGCAAAAGCAGCAACCAAGAGCATAATTACCCAAAACCACCACTGTGTAAAACGCTGTTTTTCCGTAAAAAGAGTTTCGTTTTTCATTATTATCTAATCTTTAATGTCAAAATGGTCAATGCCGCCAAAATGATGGTTACAATCCAAAAACGAAGTGTAATTTTAGTTTCGTGATGCAACTCCTTCGAACCCTTGAATTTCACTACGCATGTTGGGTCAACTTTCAACACTTGTTCCATTGATGTACGGAAATGGTCATGAATTGGCGTGCGTTTCCACAAACGCTTATGTTGGCCTCTTTTCTTGTTAAATACATAATAGTTGCGTTGCAAAATCACCGACAAACTTTCAATAAGAAATACTCCACACAAAATAGGTAACAACAACTCTTTGTGAATAATCACCGCAGATACGGCAATAATCCCTCCAATAGTCAAACTTCCTGTATCGCCCATAAAAATTTGTGCAGGAAATGAGTTGTACCACAAAAATCCAATCAACGCACCAACGAACGCACTCAAAAACACCACCAATTCTTCACTCTGTGGAATGTACATCACATCAAAATAATCTGCCCAAAGCGTACTTCCCGAAACGTAGGCTAGTAC
>JAGCIZ010000303.1 GCA_017648235.1 Paludibacteraceae bacterium | reverse complement strand
CGGCGGAAAATGTGCGGTGTGGCTCCTTGGTGTGCATCTGCTGATGCACGAGAGCCACCTCTCACATTTTCCCATAGCCCGTGAGGGGGACAAGGGTAAGATTCTTAAGAAAACACGCCACGTACGGAGCGCCCAAAGTAGCGGTCGCTGCCGTCGTCCCAATACGCACCGTCCGAATAGAAGTAGAGGTTGTAGGCGTAGCCCGAGTTGTTCGTATAGAGCGAACCCGACCAATAGTTGCCGTACGACCCTGCGCCGTACAAATCACTATAGCTGCGATAGCCAGCAGCAGGAAGGAAGATAGAGTTACCATTAGGACCTTCTACGTTATAGCCATTAACGCCATTCAAGGTAGTCCATGTCCAAGTACATTCGTCGATGAGTTCTGCTATTTCTTCTATTGTAGGCATTCGCCAAGAGCCACCCATATTTACAGCAGCGGCATCGTCTTCAGGGTCGAGAATGGTTTTATTGTCGCCAATAAAGTTACCTGAATTATCGTACCATACACCTTCTGTTTGACCATCAGCAAAAGTGTATTTATTTACACCATTCCAATCATCGATACTCGAATTCATAAATTTGTAAGTACTCCAATTATATTCAGTTTTTGGAGTAGTTTCGCCCCAAGCAAAATAACAACCGAATTCTTCAGGAGAAGATGCTCCTACGTTGCAGGTTGCCCATCTCAAGCCACTTGGCAAGCCTAGGTCTACCCACTCGTAGCCGTTCTCGGTGCCGGTGGTAGAACTTGAAGAACCGCCTTCATCACCACCTTCTTCGCCTTCGTCAGGGTCGGGAGTGCCCTCGCCAGAACCACCAGCGTTTTCTTCACTACTTCCACCGCTTTGCTCATTATCGGAAGAATTGTCTTTATCGCCGTCCTTATCTGCTGAATTGGTTTTGTCTTCATCTTTTCCACTCTGCTGGTCTTTCAACTGGTTCTCCAACTGCTCGATACGCTCGAGCAACTCTTCATTATCATCAGGATTCTCGCACGAAGAAAACCCAAAAACAAGTGCCACACAAAGCACTGCTGCAAAAATTAAATTCTTTTTCATAAAAAATCAATTATTAAAACTATTAAACAATAAGAAATATACGGGTTGATAAAACACAATATAAGTTGCCTGATTTTGTATAAAATCGAGCAACTTATGTATAGTTTGTAGAGAGGCAAAATCGCCTGAAACGCCCTATTTCTGTGTGTGTGTGTATGTAGAAAACTCGCTACGCTCGCAGCGGGTTTCTAATGAAAATAATATGTTGCACACGTTCATCATATAAGGGCAAATGTAAAGAAAAAAAATTATTTACCACTAACTACAAAAAAAACCGACTCAAAAATTTGAGTCGGTTTTAACTGTTCTTTTTCCCAAACTTTTTTTTACTCCTCTGCATCAACTGGAGCCGCAAAACCAGGGATTTCCTGAGAAGCATCTTCTGTTTGTTGCTGATGCGATTGAACTTCTTCTGTCAATTGAGTAGATTTCTTTTCCGCTTCTTGAGGAATCGCTGCTGTAGCAAAAATGCTTAAAACAACAATTGCCGCCATCAAAGTCCAAGTAGTTTTTTCTAAAAAGTCAGTAGTTTTAGAAACTCCCATAATTTGATTCGTCGACGAAAAACTCGAAGCCAAACCACCACCTTTGGAATTTTGAACCAAAACAATAAGCACCAAAACTGCCGCCAAAATCACTATCAAAATAGTAAGTAAAGTATACATAATTATCTCCTTTTTTTCAAGGTTGCAAAGTAAACACATTTTTTAAACTGTTACAAATTTTTTGATTACAAAAAGGAGGGATATTTTTTCGTATCTTTGCAGATGGGAAAAGGAGCAAGTATGAGCATTCTTATTATTAGATTTTCGTCGATTAGCAACGTATCAATGGTTATTCCGTTGCTCGACTCGCTCGTGCGCAATCATCAGGATAAAAACTTCGTGATGGTGTCTCGTTTCTTTTTAGCTCCGCTATTTGAAAAGTTGCCGAACGTTAAATTTGCTCCTGCCGACATTCGCCATCGGCACAAAGGCATTGGCGGAACGTTGCGTCTTTTCCGAGAACTAAAAGAATTGTACAATATAGACACAGTTGTAGATCTTCAGAATGACTTTCGGAGTACTTTTCTCCGAATTCTCTTTTGGTTTTCTGGAACTAAAACATACTCTCTATCTCCCAATAAAATAGAAGAGTGGAGTCTTTTGTTTTGGAAGAGCAAGAAACAGAAACCGATAAAATCGTTGTTTGATTGTTACAAAGAGACATTTGAGAAATCACATCTCGAGACAGACGATAAATTTGAGCACCTAGCGACAAACCAACCCGAAACTGCACAAAAAATAGAGACCATTTATGGCGAAAAAAAAGAAAAATGGATAGGAATTGCTCCATTTGCACAAACAAAAGGAAAAATTCTTCCGCTAAAGAAAACCAAGGAAGTGATTGATTTTTTTGACAAAAAAGGCAACTATAAAATATTCTTGTTTGGCGCAGGCGAAATAGAAAACGAAATTTTACTTGACTGGGCCACCATTTACAAAAACGTTAATGCGGTACATACATCGCTCCAATTGGGCGAAGAGCTTGAACTCATCAAACAACTCGACGTAATGCTTTCGATGGATTCTGCCAACATGCACTTGGCTGCGCTGGTAAATACACCCGTAGTCTCCGTTTGGGGATCAACACACCATTCTGCAGGAAATTTAGGATGGAAACAATCTGCAGAAAATATTGTAGAAATAGACCTCCCTTGTCGTCCTTGCTCCATAAACGGAACAAATCGTTGCAGAAAAAACACATTTGAGTGTTTACAGAAAATAGAATCAAGCATCATCATTCAAAAAATTTTAGACACCATAGAAAAATGAATAAACCCTTTGTGCAACGAATAAAAGAAATCTTAAAAAGCAGTAAGACAAAATATATTATT
>JAGCIZ010000032.1 GCA_017648235.1 Paludibacteraceae bacterium | reverse complement strand
GTTCCCCATTTGTTGAGCAACACTCGGCAACACTCCGGCACAAGAGCCTGTGCCTCGTTGAGTGGCGTCATTGTGAAATTACGTTTTTTGAAAATGCTACGCACATTGTCGAGCGAAGGCTCGTGCAACACCAAATGCGAGGAGAAAAATTGACACAGCGTATGTTTGGTAATATCGTCTTTAGTTGGCCCAAGTCCGCCAGTAATGATTACCGCATCGGCAGTTGCCATAGCCTGCTGCAGGGCATTTTTTATTTCATCAGCGCTGTCAGAAATGGTAAAAACTCGACAAACACGCATTCCGTTTTCATTCAAATAAGCAGACATCCAAGAGGCATTCGTATTCACTACTTGCCCAATGAGCAATTCATCTCCTATGTTTATTAAATTGATTTTCATCGTTTATAATATTTCATTAATTCATCTTGAGCAATAACTTCATTATCGATCAAATGCCTCAACACAGCTAAAACTTGGTCCTCTTTTCCTTCAGTTGCGTTCACCAATTCTTTCAAAGAAAGACGGCTTGACGCCAAAACTTCTAGTATTTTTTCGGCATTTCTTTCAAAAACTTTGTCGTCTAAATGTTGTTTTTTCAAACAAACATCACAAGAGCCACAATCAGAAGAATCCCTTTCGCCAAAATAATCGAGAAGCAATCGGCTCCGACAGAATTCACCAGATTGTGCATAATGAAGCATTGCCGAAATTCGCTTTTCAAAGCGCTCTTTACGTTCCTCATAGGCCGAAGCGGGAATTGACATATACTTCAAAGATTGTCGATCACGAGAGAAAATAATAAATGGAGTTTTTTTGAATGGAACGTATTTTACCACTCCTATTTTTGACAGAAAAACAAGTTTATCATATATCGTTTTTCGATCTATATGCGTACGCTCCGACAACAAATTTTCACTGATATGCACCGCATCAGAAAACAAACCCGTATAAGAACGAAGCAAACATTGCAAAATGGCATCGCTCTGCTCATCAAGCGTGTCGAGCAAGTAAAGTTCCTCTTTTTGAAGCAAAATTTTTAGTTTCGAAGGATTATCTATCTCCTCTGTAAGTTCTATATATCCAGACAATTCCAAAATCTTCAATGCGCTGAAAGTAGCATTTATTGGCAAATGAAAATTTGTACAAAATTCCTGTAAATTAAATGCATATATATTATTTTTCCCGAAGCCATCGGCAACTTCAAGAAAGCAACACAGTTTTTCATATACCTCCAAAATACGCTCCTTCGGCGGAAACGAATCCGAAATACGTTTTTTCAAACGAGCTGCATCCGTATTACTAAAAAGCAATACTGCAAAAGCCTTTTTCTCATCTCTCCCTGCCCTACCAGCTTCCTGAAAATAGGCTTCGATAGAATCTGGCAAATCTACATGTACTACTAAACGCACATCAGCTTTATCTATTCCCATCCCAAAAGCATTGGTTGCCACTATCACCCTACAACGCCCATCCTTCCACATTTGCTGACGAAGATCTTTCTCTTTATCCGTCAATCCTGCATGAAAG
>JAGCIZ010000031.1 GCA_017648235.1 Paludibacteraceae bacterium | reverse complement strand
TTCCATCAGAATTGGCATCATTTTTATCATCAGCATCATCTTGTTCTACACTCTCAAGAGAAAAGCCGGGATCATCATCGGGATTTTCGCAAGAAACGAACCCTAAACTCAACGCAGCAAAAAGCGCTGCTGTAAAAAATATCTTTTTCATTTTTCTTAAAAATTTTAAATTGTCAAATCCATATTATTTGCACCTAAATTGAGTTCGAGTATGTACATAAAAAGAGCGTGGTGCCTTGTATATCGCTTTTCTGATTTTCTGAGGTCTTCGACTACCTTTGATGTTCAAAATTGCACAAAAGCCCACGCCGCGAGCGTGAGCGTCATTTAGGCTTTTACTTGAACATCAATTGATTTCTAAAATTGTCGAAGTTTCAGAAAATCAAGTTTAGCTTATAACGCTATTTTCAATATGTCGTTTTCAAGATGTACACACGTTTAGTGTGTTATTTTTTCATAGGCAATTATTTTTTTTCTGAAATTATTATTTCGTTTGAGGCAAAAGTAGTGTATTATCTGTAAGAAGACAAAAAAATCTCGTATTATTAATCTCATACTTTTTTCTACCTTTGCAAACTCAAAAAAGAAATAATAGAAAAGATATGGCAGAATTAAAAGACTTAACTAAACGTAGCGAAAACTACTCGCAATGGTACAACGAATTGGTTGTTAAGGCCGATTTGGCAGAACAGTCAGCAGTGCGTGGCTGTATGGTGATTAAACCTTATGGTTATGCTATTTGGGAAAAAATGCAACGATACCTCGACGATATGTTCAAAGCCACAGGTCACGTCAATGCTTATTTTCCGCTTTTAATTCCAAAATCATTTCTTAGTCGTGAGGCCGAACACGTTGAAGGTTTTGCCAAAGAGTGTGCAGTGGTAACCCACCATCGTCTTAAAAATTCGCCTGATGGAAAAGGTGTTGTGGTTGACCCTGAAGCACGCTTGGAAGAGGAACTTATTATCCGTCCAACATCTGAAACAATCATTTGGAATACATATAAGAATTGGATTCATTCGTATCGTGATTTGCCTATTCTTTGCAATCAATGGGCAAATGTTATGCGTTGGGAAATGCGTACACGCTTGTTTCTCCGTACTGCCGAATTTCTTTGGCAAGAAGGTCATACGGCTCATGCTACTCGTCAAGAAGCGGAAGAAGAGGCAATTCGCATGTTAAATGTGTATTCTGATTTTGCCGAAAAATTTATGGCAGTTCCTGTAGTAAAAGGTATTAAATCGGCTAACGAACGTTTTGCTGGAGCTTTGGAAACCTATACAATAGAAGCTATGATGCAAGATGGGAAGGCACTTCAGTCGGGTACTTCTCATTTCTTAGGTCAAAATTTTGCAAAAGCATTTGATGTTCAGTTTATCAATAAAGAAAACAAAACAGAATATGTTTGGGCAACATCGTGGGGAGTTTCTACTCGTTTGATGGGTGCTTTGATAATGACGCATAGCGATGACAATGGTTTGGTTCTTCCTCCAACATTGGCTCCTATTCAAGTGGTTATTATTCCTATTTATAAAAACGAAGAGCAACTTCAAAAAATCAGCGAAAAAATTGATCCAATCATCAACGAATTGAAAAAAATGGGAATTTCGGTAAAATTCGACAATGCCGACAACAAACGTCCCGGATTTAAATTTGCTGACTACGAATTAAAAGGTGTTCCTGTGCGTTTGGCTATCGGTTGTCGCGATTTAGAAAACAATACCGTAGAAGTAATGCGTCGTGACACACTCGAAAAACAAACCGTTACTTTTGACGGAATTGAGCAATTTATTCAAAACTTGTTGAATGAAATTCAAGAAAACATCTATCAAAAGGCTCTTTCGTTGCGTCAAAGTATGACTCGCGAAGTTGATACATACGAAGAATTTAAAGTAGAAATAGAGAAAGGCGGATTCTTGCTTTGCCATTGGGATGGCACGCCTGAAACAGAAGAACGTATCAAGGAAGAAACAAAAGCAACAATTCGTTGTATTCCTTTGGATGGCGACAAAACTCCAGGCAAATGTATGGTTACAGGTAAGCCATCGGCTCAACGAGTATTGTTTGCGCGCAGTTATTGATGTTTTTTTTGAAAAAATAAAAAAAAATAGAAAAATAATTTGCAAGATTGAAAAAAGGTTGTACCTTTGCAACCGCAAAACACAAGAAAGTGTTGGCCCATTCGTCTATCGGTTAGGACGCAAGATTTTCATTCTTGAAAGAGCGGTTCGATTCCGCTATGGGCTACAAAAGTAAATTTAAGGTAAAGAAATGGCAAATCATCAATCTTCGGAAAAAAGAATACGACAAATAGAAAAACGTCGTCTACATAACAAATATTATGCTAAAACAGCTCGTAATGCAGTTAGAGCTTTGCGTAAAGCTACAGAAAAAGAAACTGCTCAAGAGATGTTCAAACGTGTTAGTTCGATGTTGGATAAATTGGCAAAAAAGAATATTATTCACAAGAATAAAGCTGGAAATTTGAAATCGAAATTAGCTAAACATATCAATAGCTTAGCTTAATAGATAAAATTTAGAATATATAGAAGTCATCACATTAGTGGATGACTTTTTTTATTTTTCTTTGTAATCAAAAATTTGAAATAAGATAAAATGAAAAGAAATTATTATTTACTATTTCTTGTAGCTGCGTTTTTTTGTAGTGGGTGTAATAGCTACTCAAAACAGAATGAGAGGAAGAAGGATGAAATAATGGAAATAAAAACTCCTCAATTTAATTCTGATACTGCTTTTACTTATCTTGAAAATCAAGTGCTTTTTGGAGCAAGAGTACCCCTTTCTAAGGCTCACGAGAGTTGTGCAACCTACTTGAATGAGACAATGCAACGTTTTGCAGATACTGTTATACTTCAAGAGGGAATGGTAGAACTTTATGATGGAAGGGTTATTGTGGCAAAAAATATAATTTCTTCATATCAGTTACAGTCAAAAAATAGGATTTTGCTTTGTGCACATTGGGATTCTCGTCCTTTTTCAGATAATGATGCAGAAAATCTTTTTACGCCAGTTTTAGGTGCAAATGATGGGGCAAGTGGCGTAGGAGTTTTGATGGAGATTGCACGATGTTTGTCAGAGAACAATATTAAAATAGGAGTTGATATTATTTTCTTTGATGTAGAGGATTATGGAATGCCTGATTTCTACAAAGGAAAATCAAAGGAGAATACTTGGTGTTTAGGATCTCAGTATTGGTCAAAAAATCCTCATGTGATTGGTTACAATGCTAAATATGGAATTCTTCTTGATATGGTTGGGGCACAGGGTGCTACGTTTCCTAAAGAAGAAGTCTCGCTCTATTTTGCTCCTCATATAGTTCAAAAAGTTTGGTCGACAGCAAAGAAAATAGGCTATGATTCTTATTTCGTTGATTGGAAGGGCAGTGCAATAACAGACGATCATCTTTATGTGAATCAACTAGCAAATATTCCTTGTATAGATATTATTCATTATGATACCAATGAAAATAGTTTCTTTCCGGCCTGGCACACCACAAAGGACGATATGAGTAATATTTCTAAAGAAACGCTAAAAGCGGTAGGACAAACGCTATTAGAACTGATTTACAACGAAAAGTAAGTTTTAGTTTTTTAAGATGCCATTGAAAAAAGCATTAATAAAAATGTCTTTTCTTTCGTGTAGTTTTTTGTAGAATTTTTCTCGGTAATAGGGTTTTTCTATTCCACGTAGAAGGTGCAAAGTCAATTCTGCTGCCCATTGAGGATCTTTTAGAGCAAAAACATTTTCTTTAATTCCGTTGTCAAAAATTCTTCGAAGTAACTGTATTTCTTTGATGTCAAGGTTGCGCCGAGCTTTTTCTACAGCAACAGCATCTTTGAAGAATGAAGCTTTCAGGGTTCCGTTTCGTTCTATAATTTCCTTGAACTTATCTAAGCGAACAAAAATATATTCCTTGAGTTTTTCGTCGGCAGGTATGTTTCTCTTTTCTACAGTCACAAGAGCATCAAGCAAATCACGAAGTTCTCTCTCGATTACGGAAAGAAAGATCTCTTCTTTAGTGCTAAAGTAAGTATATATAGTGCGACGTCCTTTTTTTGACTCCAATGCAATATCATTCATTGTAGTATTCTCTTTGCCTTTTTCGGCAAAAAGTCGACGAGCAACCTCTATTAATACGTCCCTAGTTTTTGTCATTTTTTCTTTCCCTGTTTTTCTAACTTCAAATGCAAAATTAAGTAAAAAATGTTTGATTTCTAAATGTTTTCTCTTTTGGTTGATGAAAATGGATTCTTGTTGAAAAAAATGATATTTTTGCTCTTATAAAAGAGGGAATGTTATGACAACTTTTGATATTGCAATTGTGGTTTTGTTGCCTTTCATAGGAACAGTATTGGGAGCGTCAAGTGCTTTGTTTTTAGGTCAAAAAATTGCTCAAAAAATGCAAAATACATTGTTGGGGTTTGCATCAGGAGTGATGGTGGCTGCTGCTGTGTGGTCATTGCTCATACCTGCAATTACGGCAACGGAGAATGCGGGTGGAATTGCTTGGGTACCTGCAGCCATAGGATTTTTAGTAGGAATTGCTTTTATGCTTTTGCTCGATGCTTTTACTCCTCACTTGCATGTGAATAGTTCAGTTCCGGAAGGATTTCCTTCTTTGTTAGGAAAATCTACTATGCTTATGCTTGCTGTTACGTTACATAATATCCCAGAGGGAATGGCAGTTGGAGTAGTACTTGCTGGGGCAATTTCAGGCCAAGTGGATAT
>JAGCIZ010000302.1 GCA_017648235.1 Paludibacteraceae bacterium | reverse complement strand
TCAAAAAAAATCTATCGCTACAAACTAAAACGTATTTTTCTTCGTATTATTGTTTCACAATAAGAAATGCAAAGGTAGTAAAAAATAGCATTTTGAACGGAGACGAAACTAAAATTCACCTTCAAAATAGTTCTCCAAATCACGACGTTCTTTTTTAGTAGGCCTGCCGACTCCTTTTGGGCGATAAATCGTAGTAGAACGTGCTATTTGCAACATTTCCAACTGCGCCAAATCAGTTCGATCTTCAATATACTGCGGCAATAATTTAGCAGAAACTCTACCATTTGGAAGTTGCAAAACCAAGAATTCATACAAAACCGCACCTTTCCTTATTTCTACCACATCGCCAATAGAGATATTCCTAGAAGGTTTAGCAGCCTGCTTATTGACTCGCACTTTGCCATTTTTACAAGAATCTGCAGCCAAAGTCCGTGTCTTAAACTGACGAATTTCCCACAAAAATTTATCAATACGAACCTCAAGCATCTTCTTTTTTACTTGTTATTGTAAGCATTCATCGTATTTTGGATTCCTGCTAAGCAAAAACTGCGTATAATTTCCACAGCCAAATCAATACGAGGCTGCAGAACAAGTTGCTCCTCTTCAGAAAAACGTCCCAAAACAAAGTTTACCTGAGCTCCTTTTGGAAAATCATTTCCTATACCCATTCTCAAACGGCAATATGCATTTGTTCCTAAAATTTCCTGAATATTTTTTAGTCCATTATGCCCAGCATCACTGCCCTTAGGCTTGAGCCGCAAAGCACCAAGCGGAAGAGCCAAATCATCAACAACAATTAACAGATTTTCTAAAGAGATTTTTTCTTTCTGCATCCAATAACGAACAGCATTTCCACTCAAGTTTACAAAAGTTGACGGTTTAAGCAAAAACAACGCCCGACCTTTCAAAGAAACTTTAGCTACTGATCCGTATCTATTTTCTTCAAAAACAACGTTGGACACTTTAGCAAAAGCATCCAACGTATCAAATCCTATATTGTGTCGAGTATGTTCATATTCCTTGCCGACATTACCCAACCCGACAATCAAATATTTCATTCTTCTTATTTATTTGCAGCAGCAATACCACGAGCAGCACGTGTCAAACGACAAGAAGCTACTACTGTATTAGGAGCATTCAAAACTTCAACTCCTTCAAACGACAATGCTTTTACTTGAATAGTTTTTCCTAATTCCAATTTTTCTACATTAATAACCAATGTATCAGGAATTTTTTCAAATTGACCTTTAACTTTCAATTTTCTTGTATCCAAAGTCAACTTACCACCGGCACGAACACCAACTGAAAGCCCTTCCAATTTCACAGGAACCTCAATAGCAACAGGTTTGTTATCAACTATTTCAAAAAAGTCAATGTGCAAAATATTATCCTTTACTGGATGAAATTGAATTTCCTTCATCACCGCATTTACCTTCTTATCTCCAATTGTCAAATCAACAATGTAAACATTTGGAGTATAAATCAAATTGCGAAGATCCGAAACTTTAACTTGAAAATGTACATTTTCTTTTCCGCCATAAAGCACACATGGTACCAACTCCGAATTTCTCAAGGCTTTTGTAGCCGATTTTCCTAAACCTTCACGTAAGGTTCCTTCTAGTTTAAATGTTTTCATTTTAATCTTTTTTTGTGTTACTCAAAATTAAACGCTGTTTTGGGCTAATTTCCCATCACACTCTTATAAAATCGGGCGCAAAGGTAGTAAAATTAATTTAATCAAGCCATCTTCTCCTCAAAATATTTTTCCGAGAAGTTAACCAAAAAAAGTTTTTGCTTGGCTCTTGTTATGGCCGTATAAAGCCAACGATAATAATCGGTATTTATCATTTGCTCATTCACAAAACCTTGATCCACAAACACATTATCCCACTGCCCACCTTGTGCTTTGTGGCAAGTAACCGCATATGCAAACTTCACTTGCAACGCATTGAAGTATTCATTCTCAAGCAAATTTTTATATCGCTCCTTTTTATTTTTTAAATCTGCATAGTCTTCTAACACAGAATCCCTTAGTTTCTTATTCAACTCCTCTACGTCTTTTGATGTTTCAGTATAAAAAGAATCTATTAAGATTTTTACATCAATTTCTACTCCTTCATCAAACTCGGCAGTTACATTAACAAACCTAAATCCGTATAAATCTTGATATCTTCCTATTCTAACAATTCGAAACACATCTCCATTAGCGATAAAGGGTAGATTTTTATAAGTTTTATTCCAAAAATAATTATTCTTGGTAACCATTAACCAGTCGCCACAGTTCAGTTCCTCCTCTCTCTGCAAAACCTGAGAACGGATTCCCATATTATACTGATTTGCACGCTTGTTTGACCGAGTAACAACTAATGTATTTTCTACTCCTACCTTATCATAAGAAGTACTTAATGACTCAATCAAATCGGCACCAGAAATTCGCTTCACATCAGGAAAATCAACCTTTAACTTCGGAAACAGAAAAGTTTCTTCCTCCCCTATTCTTTGACGCAAAGAAGTTGCATTATATAAAATTCCACTTTCTACAGACTGACGAACGACCTGCTTTAGTTCATATTCCAGAATATCCAAACCATAACTTTCAAGACGACTTACATCCATAGCAGGACAATCAGTTTGAACAAAAGGTTGCAATTGAGCCGTATCTCCAAGTAAAATTAAATTATTCGATTGATTAGAATAGACATATTGAACCAAATCGTCTAACAAATTGCCACTACCGAAAAGTTGTCCTTCTCCTATTGAAGTTGAGATCATAGAAGCCTCATCTACAATAAATAGCGTATTATGATGCATATTTCTATCCAACTGAAAAACAGCATCAGTTGACGACTTTTGCCTATAAATTTTTTTATGAATTGAATAAGCCGGCAAATTAGAATAAGCGGAAAACACTTTTGCTGCACGACCTGTCGGCGCTAATAAAACTACTTTTTGCTCAAAAAAACATAACGTTTTTACCAAAGCACTAACAATTGATGTTTTTCCCGTTCCTGCATAACCTTTGAGCAAAAAAGCCTCATTATTTGTTCTTGAGTGAACAAACTTAGCCAAAAGCTCAATCAACTCACACTGCTCATTGGTAGGAACAAACGAACAATATTCGCTTATTTTATTTGCAATAAACCTAAAAAGCATAATAAGCTCATCATCCCATTTGAGAAATCTTAAACAATAGTTTTTCGTCAAGAATTGTAATTCTTCGTTTATGAATTGAAATAATTTTCTCTTCCGAAAATTGAGACAAACTACGTATAGCATTGGAAGTTGTCATGTTTGAAAAACTTGCCAAATCTTTACGTGTAAGAGATATGTTCAACACCGAAGTATTCTTCTCATAACCATAATGGTCTTTTAATGATAGCAATGCTTCTGCCAAACGCCCTCTTAAATGTTTTTGAGACAAATTGACAGAGCGAACATCCGACTGCCCAAGATCCACTGCCAATAGTTTTATAAAATACATTGCCAAATTATTATTCTGCCGAACCAGATCAACAATAATCTGACGTGGAATAGCACAAACAAGAGAATCGCTACTTGCTAACGCACTCGTGAGATATTTCTCTTCTGCAAAAAAAGCACGATAAGCAAACATCTCAATGGGCTTTATCATCCTCACAATCTGCATTTTTCCGGCACATGTTTTTCTAAAAACATGCACTTTCCCGCGAGCCAAACACATCAACTGAGTTGGCAATTCACCTTCTTCATAAATGATCTGATTTTTCTGAAAATGAAGTATTGATATATTTTTTTTTAGATATTGAGATTGTTCGTTTGTCAAAAAACTCAGCAAATCCCAATCATTTTCCAATAAATTAAGAATCTCTAAGACCTCCTCGTGTTTAGACTTCATTTTTTATCTTAATTCATTGATAAAAACCATCAAAATTGCAATAGGAACAAAATAACGCAACAAGAAGTAAAACAATTCATAGACTCTTGTTTTTAGTTGACCCTCATTACTCAACTCATTAAAAACCATTTTCTTACTACAGAACCATCCTAAGAATATCGCAATAAACAAGCCGCCCAATGGCATAAGCACTTTGGCAGAAATATAGTCAAAGAAATTAAAAAGTGGCATTCCAAACAACTTCAAAACACTTCCCTCTCCTAACGACAAAGAACAAAGAGAACTCGACAAAGCCAACAACAAAGAAGCGACAAAAACAGCTGTTCTGCGTTTCACTTTGAACTCTTCAGACACGTAAGCAGTTATCACCTCCAACAACGATATTATAGAAGTTAAAGCCGCCAACGCCAACAACAGGAAGAACAATATTGACCAAACATAACCTCCAGGAATTTGCATAAAAACATTTGGCAAAGTAATAAACACAAGCTCAGGACCCTTCGCAGGATTTATTCCCAACGAAAAAACAGCTGGAAAAATAGCCACAGAAGCCAACACAGAAACCAACGTATCCAACACTGATACTTCAACTGAGGTTTTTAGCAAATTATTGTCTTTTTTTACATAAGAACCATACGTTATCAAGCAGCCCATACCTATACTTAAGGAGAAAAATGCTTGCCCCAATGCACTCAAAACAACCGAAGAATTAATTTTTGAAAAATCTGGATAAAATAAGAAACTCAAACCTTCCGATGCATTTGGCAATGTTACCGAACGTACACAAAGCACTATTATTATCACAAACAATATCGGCATTAGCACTTTAGAAATATTTTCAATTCCTTTTTGCACACCAGCCAAAATTACTATTGCTGTTAAAAAAATAAAAATAATTGTCCAAAAAATAGGACGAAATGCATCAGTTGAAAACGCTGTAAACGCTTGAGAAAGCTCCAAAGGAGAACGACTTGAGAACTGGTCTGTAATAGCTTGATAAACATACTCCAAACTCCAGCCTGCAACAACAAAGTAAAAACTAGAAATAACAAATGCTGCAACAACATACGCAATTCCTAAATAGTGCCATTTACCTTTTGGAGAAAGAACTTTGAACGAACTAAAAACATTTGAGCGTGAACGTCTGCCGATAATCAACTCTGCCAACATTACTGGGATTCCCAAGGCAAGTACGCACAACAAATAAACTAAAAGAAAAGCAAAACCACCATTCATTCCCAATTCGTAAGGGAAACGCCAAATATTTCCCAAACCAACGGCAGAACCAACGGCAGCCATTACAACTCCAAACTTACTCCCAAAGTGAGCCCTGCTCTGCTGATTTTCTTCCATCTTTATTTTTCAATTGTTCGCCTTTACGATAATAATAAATGATTCCATACTTTTTGCATTGCTGCAATTTTGTATCAGCGGGAGAATCCTCAAAATGCTTTTCTACCTGATTCCATATTTCTACAATAATTGCATCAATTTTAGAACGCATTTGCGCCACATTATCCTGATTTCGAGCTGTACTATGTTGATATGTCTTCTGACTATTTTTATAGTCCTTAAAGAGATCATAATGAACTCTAACCTTCGCTATAGTTGGATTATAAATAGGCACTCCACCCATTCGAGTTCGTTCATTTTCTCCATTTATAATATTCTTTCCCCATTCCAACAATGCATTTTCTGTACTCAAATCAGGAACAGTAAAATCATCAGGATCAAGTTTATAAAATTCTTTCTTGTCCTTTTTAATTTCGCCTCGTAAAACTGCAAAATTCAAGACTTGGATAAAGTGCGAAATGTACAACCGCACATTTTTTATGATTTGTTGATACTTCTTATTCTCGGCAACCTGTCTTTCAAAAGTCTGATTGTACTCTTGCACACACTTCTGAAAAACAGCACATTGAGTTTTTGCTTCTTGCAAAAGTTTAAAGGAGATAGGAACACTATTCAAATCTCGCAATCCAGATTCTTTTATTGCTTGCGACAAGGCATTTATCCTTGCTTTATCGGTATTTGGCAATCGACGATAAGGCATAACTCTAAAAATGTGCAAAAACTGATTGACAAATGTAAAAAAAAAGTGGAAGAATCACAAAAAAATTAGGTTTTGTTCCATTTTGATTCTCAAAAAATATTTTTTTTATTCTTTTTGAGTTACTTCTCCACAATCTTTACACGAAGTTGAATTACAATAAGAACAAGGATTTTTCTTCTTAAAAATAATTATTGTTTTCCTAATAATAAACCAAACCGAGAACAACAACAAAAGAGTTATCACAAACTCCTGCATCAAATTATTTTTCATAATCTGATAAAACAAAAATGAAACTAACCACGCTAAAACAATAGTGTAAACAGCAGAAAATAATGCCCACCACCAACTGCGAGTTTCATGTTTTATAGTAACTAAAGTTGCAATACAAGGGAAATATATCAACACAAATAACATTAAACTTAATGCAACAGCCGGAGAGAAATCTGATGATGCTTGAAGAGTTTTAGAAAGCGAAGTTGCTGATTCATCATCGGCATTGTACAAAATTCCTAACGTACTTACCACAACCTCTTTTGCAGCCATTCCAGAAAGCAACGAAACACTCATTTTCCAATTAAAGCCCAATGGTTGCAAAGCAGGTTGAATAGATTTTCCAATCCGACCAAGATAAGAGTTCTCGTGTTGCAAAGCAACAAGATTTTTCTCATCTAGATTTTGAGAATCACCTCCATTATATCTAGGAAAATAACCTAATACCCAAATAATTAACGACCCCACAAGAATTGTTGTACCTATTTTGTGCAAATACTGCTTACCCTTTTCCCAAGTATCTCTTAGCACATACTTCCAACTAGGGAAACGATATGGAGGGAGCTCCATTACAAAAGGTGTTTCTTCCTTTGAAAACAAAAATCGCTTAAACAAACGAGCCATAAGTGCCGCAAGCAACATTCCAATCAAATAAATAAAGAACAAAACAAATCCCGCATTTTCTGAGAAAAACGCTCCTGCCAAAAGCAAATAAATAGGCAATCGGGCGCTACAAGAAATAAGAGGAGAAATAAGAATTGTCACCATTCTATTATTTCTATTTTTTATTGTTCTTGTGGCCATAATTGCAGGTACATTGCATCCAAAACCCATTACCAAAGGAATAAAAGAACGTCCATGAAGACCTATCTTGTGCATTATTTTATCCATAATAAATGCCGCACGAGCCATGTAACCGGTAGTTTCAAGTAAAGTTATGAAAAAATATAGTATCAGGATATTTGGCAAGAAAACTAATACTCCCCCGACACCCGTTATCATTCCATCAATTAAAAAATCTTTCAAAATACCACTCGGCATCCATTCTCCAATCTTCGTTCCTAACCAATTTACACCATTTTCAATCCACATCATTGGATATTCTCCAAGCGAGAACGTACATTGAAACATCAAAAACAAAGCAAAAATAAAAATTGGGAAACCTAAAAATCGACTTGTAACTATGCGGTCTATCTTTTCTGTTACGGTCGTTCCTCTTTTGTTATTTGCAGGAGAAAAAGTCTCTTTAAGCGCCCCAGAAATAAAACCATATTTTGCATCCATTATAGCATTTTCTGGAGTATCATTCAATTCTGATTTTATCCGAAGTGTCGCTTTTTCACAAGCAGAAAGTATTTCATCTTTATTAGGAAAAACATTGATAAATTCATGCATTTCCTCGTCTTGTTCAAGTAATTTTATTGCTATGTAGCGAGGAGTATATTCATCTCGAGCATTTTCGTTTTTATCAATCTGGTCCTTGATTTTTCCAATTGATTTTTCCAATACACTACCGTAATTTATGTGAATATGACGAACAATAACGTCCACTGCTTCTTTAGAAGAATGACTATGTTTATGTTCTATTTCAACATTATGCAAATACTCATCTACCAAAACATCTTTATCAGCAGAAGAAACCAATTGACCATCTTCATCAATAAAATCCGACCCTTCATAAATTTTTATCGCAGTTGAAAAAAGTGAATGTAAACCCTTCTTTTTCTTTCCAAACGAGGTTTCTACAATTGGCATCCCGAGCAACTTCTGCAACATCTGCACATCGAGTTTATCCCCTCGCTCGTACATTTCATCCACCATATTCAAAGCAATTACCACACGCAAATTCATATCAATAAGTTGTGTGGTTAGAAACATATTTCGTTCTAGATTTGTCCCATCAAGAACATTTAAAACCAAGTCAGGCTTTTCCTTTGTCAGATAATTTCTTACAAATTTTTCTTCAGGACTATATGCCGAAATAGAATACGTTCCAGGCAAATCTACAAGCTTAATTTTATAACCATTAAATTCAAACTCGCTTTCTTTGACGTCAACAGTTACACCACTATAATTCCCAACTTTCTCTCTTTCTCCTGTCGCCGAATTAAATAAACTTGTTTTTCCAGAATTAGGATTTCCTACCAACGCTATTGTAATGTCTTTGCGCCGATCAAACGCAATTCGACGAATATCTTCCTCTGTTATTGTTCCGTAAAAATTATTCTGCTTAGCTATTTTTTCAGCATCTTTGATACTGATAACCTCTATTTTCTCGGCCTCACTTCTTCTTAACGAAACATCATAACCCATTATTCGGTATTCCACCGGATCACGAAGTGGAGCTATATTTTTCACCTCCACTACTTTACCCTGAACAAAGCCCATTTCTACAATACGCTTACGAAAGCCACCATGTCCCATCACTTTGATAATAACAGCTTTTTCTCCTTTGTTCAGTTCCGATAAATACATAAAAAAGGTGAATTAAATTACTTATCCAACTTCTACTTCCGTGTTGATTTTTTTAATAAGTCCTTGCAAAACCTGTCCTGGGCCAAACTCTTTGAAAAATGTTGCTCCATCAGAAATCATATTTTGTACCGTTTGAGTCCAACGAACTGCACCCGTCAACTGAGCAACCAAATTTTTCTTTATTTCCACTGGATTAGTATAAGGTTTTGCATCAATATTTTGATAAATAGGACATATTGGTTCATTGAAAGTCACTTTATCAATAGCTGCCTCCAATTCTACCTTTGCCATTTCCATCAAAGGAGAATGGAATGCACCACCAACAGGCAATCTTAATGCTCTCTTGGCTCCAGCCTCTTTAAGTTTTATGCACGCCTCTTCAATTGCCTCTTCTGTACCAGAAATCACCAACTGACCTGGACAATTATAATTAGCAGGAACCACTACTCCATTTATCTGTGACAAAACTTGCTCCAAAATCTCATCATCTAAACGAAGAACTGCAGCCATAGTAGATGGATATTCTTCACACGCCTTTTGCATAGCTTTTGCACGTGCTGATACTAATAGCAATCCATCTTCAAATGAAAGAACTT
>JAGCIZ010000301.1 GCA_017648235.1 Paludibacteraceae bacterium | reverse complement strand
TGGAAATTTAACGCAGGTTGTTCCTGCTGCATTGGCGTTGGAGGTGTTTCATAATTTTACGCTTTTGCATGATGATGTGATGGACCGTGCAGATATTAGAAGAGGAAAGCAAACTGTACACAAAAAATGGGATGAAAATACAGCAATTCTTTCGGGAGATGCAATGTTGATAGAGGCTTATCGATTGCTTGAAAAAATTCCAGAAAAATATCAATCAAGAGTTTTGAGTTTGTTTTCAAAAATGGCATTAGAAATTTGCGAAGGTCAGCAATATGATGTTGATTTTGAGCGAAGTAATTCGATTCAAATTAATGATTATTTGAATATGATTCGCTTAAAAACTGCTGTGCTTTTAGCAACTGCTTTACAGATTGGAGCGTTGATGGCGGATGCGGATGAAAAACAAGTTTCATTGATGTATGATTTTGGGATTTGTATCGGCATCGCTTTTCAGTTGCGCGATGATTTTCTAGATGTTTATGGTGATGAGGCAACGTTTGGAAAGGCAATAGGTGGAGATATTTTGTGCCGTAAAAAAACGTTTCTTTCTATTACTGCATTTAAAAATGCCAAAGGAGAGTTGTTGGATGAATTAGATTTGTGGTTTAATTCTGAAGATAAAAAACCTCAAGAAAAAATAGATAAAATAACCCAGATTTATGATCAATTGAATGTGTCTCAGTTGTGCGAAAAAATGATTGATTCTTACAATCAAAAAGCGATGGAAATATTAGTCGAACTGGGTCTTCCTGTAGAGAAGAGAGAATTTTTGAAGCAAATAGCACAAAAGTTAATGCAACGAAAGGATTAAGAGGATTCTTTGTGTATGAAAAAACAAGTTGTAATAGTTGCAGGAGGAAAAGGTTTGCGAATGGGAGCTGACATTCCAAAGCAGTTTATAGAAGTTGCAGGTAAGCCTATTTTGATGCATACGTTAGAAAAATTTTATCATTACGATTCTGGTATTGATATTATTCTTGTTTTGCCAAAGGATCAGTTTGTCTTTTGGAAGGAGCTTTGTGAAAAACATAGTTTTAGTGTTCCGTATAGGTTACAATCTGGAGGAATAACCCGATTTGATTCGGTAAAGAATGGGTTGCAGTTTGTTGAGGAAAATGTTCTTGTTGCTATTCACGATGGAGTTAGACCTTTTGTATCTGCTGAGACTTTAGTTCGTTGTTTTTCTGTGGCAGAGAAAAAAGGAAATGCAATTCCTGTTGTTGATATGATTGATTCTGTTCGAGAAATTGACTCTCGGGGTGATAGTAGGCAGGTAAATCGAGAAAAGTTAAAACTTGTTCAGACTCCTCAAGTGTTTCTGTCAAATGTTTTGCTATCTGCTTATAGTCAAGATTTTGATTCGAAGTTTACAGATGATGCTTCTGTGGTGGAAGCGATAGGAGAAAAAATAAATTTGGTAGAAGGGAATAGAGGAAATATTAAGATTACTACAGACTTTGATTTGAAGATTGCTCAAAGTTTAATTAATCTGTAATGCTGATTTTTTGTTGTAAAAATTAAAGTTTTCCGTCTGTTTTTTTGAATAAAATTACGTACATTTGTGTGTTTTATTTTCTGACGCAAATGTGCGTTTTTTATTGATAAAATTGAAACTGAGAAAATGATAGAAGAAGAAAAAAAGATTGCGGCCGAAAATTATGGTGCTAGCAATATTCAAGTTTTAGAAGGTTTAGAAGCGGTGCGTAAGCGTCCTGCAATGTATATTGGGGATATTAGCGAAAAAGGTTTGCATCATTTGGTTTATGAGGTGGTAGATAACTCTATAGATGAGGCACTTGCTGGTTATTGTAATACGATTGATGTAACAATTCATAAAGATAATTCAATTTCGGTTAAAGATAATGGTCGTGGTATTCCTGTGGATATGCACGAAAAAGAAGGTCGTTCGGCTCTTGAGGTGGTAATGACTGTGCTTCACGCTGGTGGTAAATTTGACAAAGGCAGTTACAAAGTGTCGGGAGGTTTGCACGGTGTGGGAGTGAGTTGTGTGAATGCTCTTTCTACAAAACTTCACGTAGAAGTGGCTCGCGAAGGTAAATTGCATATGCAAGAATATATGCGTGGAAATCCTGTGGAATCAGTAAAAGTTATTGGTGATGCTGATTATACAGGAACAAAAGTAACTTTTTGGCCAGATGCAGAAATCTTTACTGAAACTGTTTACAAATATTCTACCTTGGCGGCTCGTTTGCGAGAATTGGCTTATTTGAATGCCGGAATTCGCTTGTCGTTAACTGACGAACGTTTGGCGGAAGGACAACAAGAACCAAAACACGAGGAGTTTTATTCAGAATTTGGTTTGGTGGAGTTTGTGAAATATTTGGATAATACGAGAGAAAAACTTATTCCAGATGTTATTCATATCGAAACCGAAAAAGCAGGAATTCCTGTTGAAGTGGCGATGACTTACAATACTTCGTACAACGAAAACTTGCATTCGTATGTGAACAATATCAATACGCACGAAGGTGGTACACATTTGGCGGGTTTTCGTGCTGGTTTAACTCGTACGTTGAAAAAATATGCCGAAGAAAATAAATTGCTCGAAAAAGCAAAAGTGGAAATTGACCCTAATGACTTCCGCGAAGGTTTGACGGCTGTGATTTCGGTGAAAGTAGCAGAACCACAATTTGAAGGACAAACAAAAACACCACTTGGTAATAGTGAGGTTTCTGGTGCTGTACTAGTTGCAATAAATGAAACACTTTCTGCTTATTTGGAAGAACATCCAAAAGAAGCCAAGATGATTGTTGATAAAGTTGTGTTGGCGGCTCAAGCTCGTATTGCA
>JAGCIZ010000300.1 GCA_017648235.1 Paludibacteraceae bacterium | reverse complement strand
TTCGGCATTGCCTTATGCCAATGGCCCTGTACATATTGGGCACTTGGCTGGCGTGTATGTTCCTGCCGATATTTATGTGCGTTACTTACGTTTGAAAGGTGAGGAGGTTTTGTTTGTTGGTGGTAGCGATGAACATGGAGTGCCCATCACTATTCGTGCAAAAAAAGAGGGAATTACCTCTCAAGATGTAGTTGACCGCTATCATTCGTTAATTAAGAAATCGTTCGAAGGATTTGGAATTTCGTTTGATGTTTATTCTCGAACTACTTCAAAAACACATCACCAACTTGCATCGGATTTCTTTAGAAAATTATACGAAAAAGGCGAGTTTATCGAGAAAACCTCGGAACAATATTACGACGAAGAAGCTCGTCAATTTCTTGCCGATCGCTACATTACAGGCGAATGCCCACATTGCCATGCCGATGGTGCTTATGGCGACCAATGTGAAAAATGTGGAACCTCACTTTCTCCACTTGACTTGATAAATCCAAAATCGGCAATCAGTGGAAGCAAACCAGTTTTGCGAGAAACAAAACACTGGTATTTACCGCTCGACAAACACGAGGGTTGGTTGCGTGAGTGGATTCTTGAAAATCACAAAGAATGGCGTTCAAACGTTTATGGACAATGCAAAAGCTGGCTCGACCTTGGTTTGCAACCTCGTGCCGTAAGTCGCGATTTGGATTGGGGAATTCCTGTGCCAGTAGAAGGTGCTGAAGGAAAAGTTCTTTACGTTTGGTTCGACGCACCAATCGGTTACATTAGCAACACGAAAGAGCTTTGCGATGCTCAACCTGAAAAATTTGGAAATTGGGAAACATGGTGGAAAGACGAAGAAACTCGCCTTATTCATTTCATTGGGAAAGACAATATCGTTTTCCATTGCATTGTTTTCCCTTCGATGCTGAAAGCCGACGGCAGTTATATTTTGCCCGACAATGTGCCTAGCAACGAGTTTTTGAACCTTGAAGGAGATAAAATTTCTACATCGAGAAACTGGGCTGTTTGGTTGAATGAATACTTGGAAGAATTCCCCGGAAAACAAGATACGTTGCGTTATGTTCTCACGGCAAACGCTCCTGAAACCAAAGACAATGATTTTACTTGGCGCGATTTTCAAGCTCGCAACAATAGCGAATTGGTAGCAATTTATGGAAACTTTATCAATCGTGCCTTGGTGCTTACGCAAAAATATTTCGAAGGCGTTGTGCCTCAACTTGGCGAATTGACCGATTACGACAAAGAAACGTTGACAGAATTTTCTGATGTAAAAAATAAATTAGAACAGTTGCTCGACAACTTCAAATTCCGCGATGCACAAAAAGAAGCGATGAACCTAGCACGAATTGGTAATAAATATTTGGCAGATACAGAGCCTTGGAAATTGGCTAAAACAGATATGGCTCGAACTGCAACAATTTTGCACATTGGATTGCAAATTGCGGCTAATTTGGCCATTGCTTTTGAGCCTTTCTTGCCATTTTCTTCGAAAAAATTGCGTGTAATGTTGAATATCGATTCTTTCAGTTGGCAAAACTTAGGAAAAATTGATTTATTGGCATCAGGAGAAAAATTGGGAACTCCAGAGTTACTTTTCGAAAAAATCGAAGATGCAACAATTGAAGCACAATTGCAGAAACTAGCAGATACGAAAAAAGCAAACGAAGTGGCAGAATACAAACCCGCAGCTATCAAAGAAAACACAACCATCGACGAATTTGACAAAAATGATATTCGCGTAGGAACTGTGTTGGAATGTTCTCGCGTGCCAAAAGCCGACAAATTGCTACAATTCAAAATTGACGACGGAATGGGCGGTCGTACTATAGTTTCGGGAATTGCACAAAGTTACCCCGAACCCGAAAAGTTGGTAGGAATGCAAGTTTGCTTTATTGCAAATTTCCCTCCTCGTAAACTTAAAGGCGTAGAAAGTCAAGGTATGATTCTTTCGGCAGTAGATGCTGACGGAAAATTGGTACTTATTCAGCCTAGTCGCACAGTGAAAAATGGTAGTCAAGTAGGATAATTTTTAACTAAAAAAAGAAAATAATCATGAATAAAAAATTAAAAAAATCAAGTAACAAAATGCTTGCTGGCGTTTGTGCAGGTATTGC
>JAGCIZ010000299.1 GCA_017648235.1 Paludibacteraceae bacterium | reverse complement strand
TGTTTTGTAGAATCTTCAACGTATCTTCTTGAGATGTTGGTTCTACTATGATTTTCTGGAAACGTCGTTCTAAGGCACCATCTTTTTCTATTGTTTTGCGGTATTCGTCCAAAGTTGTTGCTCCGTTGCATTGTACCTCGCCACGAGCCAAACTTGGTTTTAGCATATTGGCAGCATCAAGCGAGCCAGATGCTCCTCCTGCCCCAATTATTGTATGAATTTCATCGATAAAGAGAATGATGTTTGGGTTAGATTGTAACTCGTTGAGAATGGCTTTTAATCTTTCCTCAAATTGTCCACGATATTTTGTTCCTGCCACGACGGCTGCCATGTCAAGTGAAATTACTTTTTTATTCTGTAAAGAACGAGAAACTTTTCGCTGAACAATGAGTTGTGCGAGACCTTCTACAATGGCCGTTTTTCCAACGCCAGGTTCCCCAATCAAAATAGGATTATTCTTCTTGCGGCGGCTGAGTATTTGTGCAATGCGTTCAATTTCTTTTTCTCTCCCTACGATAGGATCTAATTTGTTTTCAGCAGCTGCTTTTGTGATATCGAACCCAAAATTATCCAACGCAGGAGTTTCAGAAATGGAGTCGGATGTTTGTGGCTTTTTCTTTGTTTTTTGAGGTTCGAAGTCCTCTACATCGTCGTCATCGTCAATAGGAGAGAACGAATTTTTAGTAGAAAAATCCTCAAGATGTTCTGTTATTAAGTTTTTTCTAACATTAAAATAATCCACTCCTTTTTCTTTTAATAAAGATTTGCCAAGGTTATTTTCTTCTTTGAGAATTCCTAATAAAAGATGTTCGGTATCAATTGTTTTAGCTCCAAGAAGTCTTGCTTCAAGAAGCATGTATTTTAGGATATCTTCAGAGGAAGAATTTAGATTAATTGATTTTTGTTCTTGAATTGGATTGTCAGAAACTCTAATTCTTTCTTCGATATTTTTCTTAAGTTCTAGAACATTAATTCCTAGTTTGTTTAATATCGCTTTTGCATTAGAATTGTCTATGCGAATGATTCCTAATAAAAAATGTTCGGGACCAATGTAATTATTGCCTAAACGTTCGGCTTCTTCTTTGCTGAACGAAAAAGTATCTTTCAAATTATCAGAATATGATGATGTTTCCATAAAAAAGATTTTTATTGGCTATTCTCAAAGATGGTGCCACACATGTTAAGGATGAAGAATTGTCATGTAATTAGTACCAAGTGCGAGCATTGTCGTTGTTGTCACTCTTTTTTTCGTATTTCAAATCGCTTAATAATGACGATTTGACACCTACGGTTACAATATATGATTTGTATAGTCCAAAAGGACTCATTGATGCTCTTAAATACCAACAATGCAGATCTCGATTGACAGAAATGTTGGTTGAGGTGAGTTT
This sequence comes from Paludibacteraceae bacterium, assembly GCA_017648235.1. Lineage (GTDB taxonomy): Bacteria > Bacteroidota > Bacteroidia > Bacteroidales > Paludibacteraceae > RGIG9608. Next base: position 141 of record JAGCIZ010000299.1, on the reverse strand, counting down.
CATTTCGTTAAAGTCGTATGAAGCAGAGAAGCTAATGTCCCAATTTGGAGTAGGAGAAATACTTCCAGAAAGACTCAAGTTGTGAGTAAACTTACGAAGATATTCCATTTTTTCTTTGTCAAATTCGTTTGACTGAGCCCA
>JAGCIZ010000298.1 GCA_017648235.1 Paludibacteraceae bacterium | reverse complement strand
CAACCCGTTTTGCATGAATTTTTGCTCAATAATGCTTATTGTGCCGAGGTTAGAGGTTTGTGGAAAATGTGTAACGGAAGTTTAATGGGAGGACCATTTGTTAGCCATAGCAGATTGGATGAGATAAGTCAGCGTATCATTACTATTGAAGGATTTGTTTTTGCTCCTGGAAAAGACAAAAGAAACTATATCCGCCAGTTGGAAGCTGTTATTTATAGCACTAAAATGCCTCATGAGGTTAATCAAATAGTCGTAAAGAAAAAGAAATAAAAAAAGTTTCAAAATATAATAGGAAGAGAACAAGCGTTCTCTCCCTTTTGTATTGTATCGGTTGATCTGTTTTTATTTAAGATTTTCTGAAAAATATTTCTCAATTTTCAAGAAAAGATGTGTGCAAGATGATTTATCTATAGAATCTAGATTTTTGTTAGGATAAATCATCATATCAAATAGTATTCCGTTGTTTTGTAATTCTTCAGCAAGAGCAAAAGTGTTTTGTATATGTGCGTTGTTGTCGGAAGTTCCATGGATAAGAAGAAAATTTCCTTTTAGATTTGGCGCTTTGATCAAAATGGAGGATTTTTCGTATCCTTTGAAATTTTCTTGTGGGCGACGCATTAGCTTCTCAGTAATGGTTGCGGAAGAAATTTTCCAATCTGTAATTGGTGATATGGCAACCCCTGCCTTGAATATGTTTTCGCGGTTTGTCATACATGAAAGAGTTATGAAGCTTCCGTATCCCCAACCACATATCCCAATTTTATTGGGGTCGATAAAAGAAAAACCAGATAATTGTTCTGCAACTCCAATTAAATCTTCACTCTCTTTTGCTCCTAAATTTTGATAAATGCAACTTTCTTGGATATCAACTCTAACCACAACAAAACCCTTTGTTGCCAAATAATATTCCCAACCAATTTCCCATTTGTCTGCGACAAATTGAGACGATAGGTGAGTGTTTGTTAGCAATACGACTGGATATTTCTTCGAGTTGTCAAAATCAACTGGTTTAATCATCCATCCATTAAGATTTTGAGAACTTTCATCGTTGAAAGATAGAAACTCTTTTTGAGGTAAATTTTGTAGAAGCGCATTGTTTTTGGCAAAAGAGTTATTTCCTATTTCCCTTATTTGAGTACCATTTGTTGCATTGTGAATGGAGAAAATATTGGGTTGAGAAGACGAAGAAAAATCATTTATAAAATAGGAGAGATCCGGTGAGAAATACGCGAAGTTTGTTCCTTTTTGTTTTGATAAAACAGTCTTTTTCCCTTTTAGATCTATAGAGTAAATTGTTCTTTGCAGAGGCGATTGTTCTGTGGATTGGAAATAAAAAGTTTTTTTCTTTTCGTTGAATCCATAAAAATCTGTAACATTCCATTTCCCTTTAGTAAGTTGTTGCACAAGAGCTCCATTATTGGTTTTGTGAAGGTAAAGATGTTTGTTTCCATCTTTTTCACTCATCCAAATAAATTGACCATTGGAAAGAGTAGTAAATGTTTTTAGATTTTTGTAATCAACAAAAAACTTACTTTGTTCTGTTAGTATTATTTTACCAATTGTTGAGCGGTGATTACAAGCAAATAAGTCCAATTGATTTTGGTTTCGATTGAGTTTTGCTACAAACAAAATATCAGGTTGCACGTTCCAACGAATCATGGGAATATAGCAGTTGTTTGTTTCGCCCACATTCATCATTTTTGTCAATTTGTAAAAAATGTCATAAACGTGAACAGATGCTTCTGCAATCGATTCTCCTGCGCGAGAATATTTCTGTGTTTCGGTTATAGGATAATCCGTTTCTTCAAAGAGTTGAAAAGATAAGTTTTTTACATTTGATTCATCGAAACGAACGTATGCTAAATTTTTGCTATCGGGAGAAAATTCGAAATATCGGAATCCTTCAAATGCATCTCCATAGCTTTCACTCGGTATTCCATTTATAACTTTTCCGTTTTCTCCATCGGAGGTAATGGCAATTTCCGTGTTAAAGTCAAGTTTCTTTAGAAATAAATTATTTTTCCTTGCAAAAGCTACCATTCGCCCGTTGGGAGAAAATATGGCATTTTGCTGTTTTCCATTTTCGGAAACCTTTATAAGTTCTTTTCTGTCAATACGATAAACGTAATAATTAGCTTTGATAGAATTGCTACTAATTTTCTCCGAATTTGTTCGGAATAATATGCGTTCGCAGAGCGAATCCATTTCAAAGGCGTCAATTTTCTCAATTTTTTCTTTTAACCAATCAAGAGAAAGAAGCGTGTCCTTTATGGCTCCTGTTTTGTGATTGATGCGCAAAATACAATGTCCGTTGTTTCGTAACTGAGCATAAGTTTCTCCATCGTTTAGGGGGATAATTTGCTCCAATTTTTTTGCCTCAAAAGAGTTTGCTGCCCAATCTTCAATGAAACTATTTGCAAAAGCAGACAATTGAATTCCAACTATAGCAAACAATATGCTTAATGTTTTTTTTGTCATATTTTTTAGTGTAAAATTTTGAATATCAGTAGACGAAGTATTTCTCCTTCTTCGGCAGAAACATTCCCAATGCCTTTGAGTTGAGCATCGGCTTCTCTTATGTAATGAATAATTTTTATAATCTTCTCTAAAGGATAGTTTTTGGCAGCTATTGCATAGTCGCTTACAAAGTAAGGATTTATTTTTAACACTGAAGCAACGTTGTACTGGCTCTTGTCGGGCAGTGTGTGGTAAAATAGAATGTTGGAGAAGAAATTAAATAAAACAGGAAGAATCATCACTAGTGGATTGTTCTTTTTGTTTTTCTTGAAATAGTTCACAATCTGATTTGCCATCAAAATATCTTTCTTTCCTAATGCTTTTTGCAGTTCAAATACATTATAATCTTTACTTATCCCGATGTTTCTTTCTATAATTTCGGGAGAAATTATTTTTGAGTCGCTTTCTTGAATTATTATTTTTAGTTTCTCTATTTCTCCTTTGATTCGTTCCAAATCAGTTCCTAAAAATTCTGCCATCATATTGGCAGCTTTTACGTCTATAGACAAACCCGATTTTTTCGCTTCGGTTACAATCCATGCTGGGACTTGATTTTCGTATAGTTTTTTCGATTCATAAATAACCCCGATGCTCGCAATGTCGGTTGCCACTTTTTTTCGTTTG
>JAGCIZ010000297.1 GCA_017648235.1 Paludibacteraceae bacterium | reverse complement strand
ACATTGCAACAAACTTCGTCAAATGCAGTATGTTTTCTCTTCAAAGAAAACGAATCATTTTTTGTCTTAAGTGAAACCACTGAGGCAATCTTGAATCAATTTACGTGTAAGAATCAACCAATAGAGTGTTGTATTTCTAGTGTGGATGGAGAAGCTTTTAATGGAAGTTATTTTGCAGAAGTTTTAATTGATTAAGATATTTTTCTAAACTTGTTTTTTGTTTGAATAGTGGACACATAGATGTTCGCTATTCTTTTTTTATTTTTGCAAGAAAATTTTGTTAAGATGAGAAAACTTAAAGTGGGAATAGTTCAACAAAAAATATCTGAAAATGTTCAGGTTAATATGGATTTGTTGAAAAAAAATATAGAACAGTGTGCAGATAAAGGTGCTCAATTAGTTGTTTTGCAAGAATTGCACAATACGTTATACTTTTGTCAAACAGAAAATCCAATCAACTTTGATTTGGCAGAAAGAATTCCTGGCCCAAGCACAGATTTTTATTCGCAAATAGCAAAAGAATTAAAAATTGTTTTGGTTACATCGCTTTTTGAAAAAAGAGCCGAAGGACTTTATCATAATACGGCAGTGGTTTTTGATGTAGATGGAACTATTGCAGGTAAATATAGAAAGATGCATATTCCAGACGACCCTGCTTATTATGAAAAATTTTATTTTACTCATGGCGATTTAGGTTTCACTCCTATTAAGACTTCTTTGGGTATGCTTGGGGTTTTGGTTTGTTGGGATCAATGGTATCCGGAAGCAGCACGTTTGATGGCATTGCAAGGAGCCGAAATTTTGATTTATCCTACTGCGATAGGTTGGGAATCTTCTGATGTCGATGCAGAAAAAAAACGTCAATTGGATGCGTGGAAAACAATTCAGCGCTCGCATGCAGTGGCAAATGGAATTCCTGTTGTGTCGGTAAATCGTGTTGGGAGGGAAGAAGACCCTTCTTGTCAAACGGCAGGAATACAGTTTTGGGGAAATAGTTTTGTTGCAGGCCCTCAAGGAGAGATTTTAGTAGAAGCAAGCAACATGGAAGAAGAGAACATTGTTGTGGAGGTTGATATGTCTCGTTCGGAACAAGTACGTCGTTGGTGGCCATTCTTACGCGATAGACGTATTGATTTTTACGGTGGATTAGATAAGAGATTCATAGATTAATTTTTTTCGGATTAAAAAAGGTATGAAGGTTTGTAATTTATCGGATAGGAATTCTCTGTTAAATAATTTTTTGAAAGAAATTCGTTCGATTGATATTCAAAAGGATTCGATGCGTTTTAGAAGAAATTTAGAGCGAGTTGCAGAAATTTTATCGTATGAATTAAGTAAGGAACTTTCATATTCTTCCGAAGTGATTCAAACTCCTCTTGCTGAAACCAAAATAAATACTCTTTCGGAAAAAATAGTTATCGCTTCTATATTGAGAGCTGGTGTTTTATTTCATCAAGGAGTTTTAAACTATTTTGATAAAGCAGAAAATGCTTTTGTTTCTGCATTTCGAAAATATAAAGATAGTTCACATACAGATTTTGACGTTTTTGTAGAGTATATAGCTTCCCCCGATTTGAATGGCAGAACTCTAATTCTTTGTGATCCGATGTTGGCAACTGGAGAATCAATGGAATTAGCCTACAAGGCTCTTTTGACAAAAGGTACTCCTCGGAAGTTGCATGTTTTGAGTCTGATAGCTAGTGAGCAGGCGATTGCTCATATGCAGAAGTGTTTCCCCGAAAATAGTACTCTTTGGGTTGCTGCTGTTGATCCATTGTTAAATAAGAGTTCTTACATAGTTCCCGGATTGGGAGATGCAGGAGATTTGGCTTTTGGTTGTAAATTATGACACAGGTTTTGCTTTCGTCTGCATATCTTCCCAATATTTGGTACTTTAGTAAAGTTTTTAATTATGACTTTACTTTGGTGGAACAGTGGAGTTTTTACGAAAAGCAGACTTATTTTAATCGTTGTACCATTGCCACGGCAAGTGGGAGAATGGATTTGTCAATTCCTGTAGAAAAGGCAGTAGGAAAGCAATGTGTGAATGATGTACGAGTTTCGCATCATAATAACTGGCAACAATTGCATTGGAGAGCAATAAAATCTGCGTATAATTCTGCGCCTTTTTTTGAATATTACGAAGATGATTTTGCACCGTTTTACGAAAAAAAATATCAGTTTTTGCTTGACTTCAATATGGAGTTGACCCGTTTAATAATGACTCTGTTAGATATAAAAACAAAAGTACAATTAACGGAAAAATACATTGATTTTCATGCAAATGATTTTAGGGAAATGATTCATCCTAAGAAGTTGAGTTGTGTCGATAAGGATTTTTTTGATATTTCTTATTATCAGGTGTTTAAGCAAAGAAATGGTTTTATTCCTAATTTGAGTGTTGTAGATCTTCTTTTTAATATGGGCAACGAAAGTCGAATTGTTTTGAGAGATACGTTTCCTGTAATGCGTTGAAAGTGATTTTTGCTAAAAAATACTTACTTTTTCCTATCTTTGTACTTTCTTTTTGGTTGAAAAAAATGTTTTCAAATCGTGTTTATACGTTGCTTTTATCCGTTTTCTTATTTTGTGTTATGACAATGACTGCAGAAAATCCATTCTTTAATTATAAAAATTGGGATACTCCGTATGGGACTTATCCATTTAATGAAATCAAGAACGAACACTATCTTCCTGCTTTTGAGGAAGGAATAAAACAGGGTTTGCAAGAGATTGATAAAATTGCAAACAATACAGATAGCCCAACTTTTGAAAATACAATTGAACCATATGTGACTTCAGGAAGATTGCTCAATGTGGTTGCAAATTGTTTTTTTAACTTAGCAAGTGCAGAAACTGATGAAGAATTGCAGAAAATTGAGTTGGAGATTTCTCCTAAATTGTCGGAATATAGTTCTTCAATTAGTTTGAATGAAAAACTTTTTGTACGAATCAAATCGGTGTATGAACAGCGCGATAGACTTCAATTGAATAAGGAGCAATATAAAATGCTCGAAGATATTTATGATGATTTTGCTAGCGGAGCTGTTAGTCTTTCTCCTGAGAAAAAACCGATTTACCGAGAGTTAAAAGCGCAACTAAGTAAGTTGTCACTTTCTTATGAACAAAATGTGCTAAAAGCAACAAATGCTTGGACAAAACTTTTGAAGGAAGAATCTTTACTTGCAGGTGTGAGTGATGACGTTAAACAAATGCTTTTTGCCAATGCTGAGAAGAAGGGAATGAAGGGTTGGTTGCTTGATTTGAAGCCAACAACTTATATTCCGGTTATGCAATATTGTGAAAATCGAGATGTTCGCCGAGAACTTTATATGGCATACAATACCCGTTGTTTAGGAGGAGAATTTGATAATATCGAACTTATAAAGGAGATTGTTAATACTCGTTTAGCCATTGTGCAACTCTTTGATAAAAAGTGCTATGCTGAAAAATCATTGCGCAAAACGATGGCAAAGTCAACGGAAAATGTTTATGATTTGCTTGATCAATTGCGAGATGCTTATGTTCCTATTGCAAGAAAGGAATATGAAGAATTACAACAATTTGCTAGGAAGTTAGGATTTGATGATACGTTACAGGCTTGGGATTGGAGTTTCTATTCTGAAAAATTGAAGCAAGAAAAATATGCTATTAGTGAAGAAGAATTACGTCATTATTTTGAACTTGAGACAGTAAAAAAAGGTGTTTTTGATTTGGCAAATCGTCTTTTTGGTTTGACGTTTGTTAAAAATACTGCTATTCAAGTTTATCATGAAGAGGTTGATGCTTATGAGGTTTTTGATAGCGAAGGAAAATTTTTAGCTGTTTATTATTCCGATTTTCATCCTCGTGAAGGGAAACGAGGCGGTGCTTGGATGAGCGATTTTAAACCGCAATATATTGAGAATGGTGTTGATTCTCGTCCGCATGTGGTGAATGTGATGAACTTTACTCGTGCCACAGCAACTAAGCCTGCATTGCTTACTTATAGTGAAGTGGAAACTTTCTTGCACGAATTTGGACATGCATTGCACGGAATTCTTTCACGTTGTCAGTACGAGGTGGTTTCCGGGACAAACGTAAGTCGAGATTTTGTAGAACTCCCTTCTCAGTTTATGGAAAACTATTTGTCTGAAAAAGAGTTTCTTGATACGTTTGCTAAACATTACGAAACTCAACTTTCTATTCCTCAAGATTTGATAGACAAAATTCGTCAGTCGCAAAATTATCATGCCGCATATGCTTGTGTTCGTCAGTTGAGTTTTGGATATCTGGATATGGCTTGGCATACGTTGGAACAACCATTTGAAGGAAATGTTGTTGATTTTGGCAATGAGGCGATGGAGCAGGTGGCAGTTCTTCCTGTAGTTCCAAATACTCATATGCAGACTGCATTTAACCATATTTTTTCAGGTGGTTATGCTGCTGGATATTATAGTTATAAATGGTCGGAGGTGCTTGATGCGGATGCTTTCTCGTTGTTTAAGCAAAATGGTATTTTTGACAAGGAAACAGCTGATTCGTTTCGTATAAATATATTGGAAAAAGGAAGTAGCGAAGATTTGTCTGTTTTGTACAAAAGATTTAGAGGTCAAGATCCTTCGATTGATGCTTTGATGAAACGTGATGGAATAAAAAAATAGAAAAAATAATATAACATGATACTAGAAGAAACATTAGCCGAGATTGTTGTAAAAGCAGTAAAGTCGCTTTATGATATTGATGTAGAGAAGTCTAATATTCAGTTGCAGAAAACAAGAAAAGAATTTGCGGGAGATATTACAATTGTAACTTTCTCTTTTGTAAAGCAGGCACGCAAATCGCCAGAGGTTCTTGGAAATGAATTGGGTGAGTATATTTGTCAAAAATTTCCGTTGGTCTTGAATTATAATGTAATAAAGGGATTTTTGAATCTTACGATTGATGTGTCGTATTGGTTGGATATGTTGGAAAAAATAGATGCGGAAGAAAAATTTGGATTTGTTTCACAAACGGAAGATTCTCCTTTGGTGATGGTAGAATATTCTTCTCCAAATACAAACAAACCTTTGCATTTAGGACATATTCGTAATAATTTATTGGGCTTTAGTTTGAGTGAAATCTTAAAAGCCAATGGTAATAATGTGGTAAAAACCAATATCGTAAACGATAGAGGAATTCATATTTGTAAGTCGATGTTGGCTTGGAAAAAGTTTGGAGAAAATGCAACCCCAACTTCTCTTAATGTAAAAGGTGACCATTTGGTGGGCGATTTTTATGTTAAGTTCGATAAAGAATATAAAAGTCAGATTGCTGATTTGATGGCGCAAGGACAATCAGAGGAAGAAGCCAAACGTAACGCTCCATTGATGCTCGAAGCGCAAGAAATGTTGCGAGCATGGGAGGCGGGTGATGAAGAAGTTCGAGAACTTTGGCAGAAAATGAACGAATGGGTTTATGCAGGATTTAATGAAACATATAAACGTTTAGGTGTTGACTTTGATAAAATTTATTACGAATCAGATACCTATCTTGAAGGAAAATCGAAGGTAGAGGAAGGTTTGCAAAAAGGAGTTTTTTATAAACGAGAAGATGGATCTGTTTGGGCAGATCTTACGGCTGAGGGTTTGGACGAAAAATTGCTTTTGCGTGCTGATGGAACATCGGTTTATATGACTCAAGATATTGGTACAGCAAAACTTCGTTTTGAAGATTTTTCTATTGATAAAATGGTTTATGTGGTTGGAAATGAGCAAAATTATCATTTTCAGGTATTGTCTATTTTGTTAGATAAATTGGGCTTCAAGTGGGGTAAAGATTTGGTTCATTTCTCTTATGGAATGGTAGAACTTCCCGAGGGAAAAATGAAGAGTCGTGAAGGAACTGTTGTAGACGCCGATGATTTGATGGATGAAATGATTGCTACTGCAAAAGAAACTTCCGAAGAATTAGGTAAACTTGATAATTGCTCTCCAGAAGAGGTGGAAAATATTACCAGAATGGTTGGGCTTGGGGCTTTGAAATATTTTATTCTTAAGGTAGATCCTCGTAAGAATATGACTTTTGATCCAAAAGAATCAATTGATTTTAATGGAAATACAGGTCCATTTATTCAGTATACTTATGCTCGGATAAAGTCCGTTCTAAGAAAAGCCGAGGAACAAGAAATTGCCATTGATGGAAAACTTGATAAAAACCTAAAAATTTCAGAGAAAGAGTCGGGATTGATTCAACTTTTGATTGCTTTTCAGGAGACTGTACAATTGGCAGGAAAAGAGTATAGTCCTTCAGTAATAGCAAATTATACTTATGATTTGGTGAAAGAATATAATCAATTCTATCACGATTTTTCAATACTAAAAGAAGAAAATGAGTCGTTGCGTTCGTTCCGACTTTTATTGTCGAAAAATGTTGCAAAGGTTATAAAGCTAGCAATGAGTTTGTTAGGAATAGAAGTGCCTGAAAGAATGTAATTTTGCTGAGATTGAAAATGATCTGTTTCCCTAATGCAAAAATAAATCTTGGATTAAATATCGTTTCTAGATTACCAAATGGGTATCATAACATAGAAACGGTGTTTTATCCCATTCCTTTGTGCGATGTTTTGGAGTTTGTTCCTGCTCAAAAAACTTCGCTTTATGTAGAGGGAGTTGATTTTGAAGGAGATATTGAAAATAATTTGGTGGTGAGAGTTTTACGACTTCTTCAGAAGGATTTCTTATTGCCAGAGTTGGAGATTTTCTTGCAGAAAAAAATCCCTGTTGGAGCGGGTTTGGGAGGAGGGTCATCTGATGCGGCATTTATGTTGAAAATGCTTAATCAGTTCTTTGGTTTGGAACTTTCTATTGAACAGATGGAAAACTATGTTTCTCAATTGGGGGCAGATTGTGCTTTTTTTATCAAAAACAAGCCAGTTTTTGCTACGGGAATAGGTAATGTTTTTTCAGATATAGATGTTTTATTGAAAGATTTATATTTAGCATTGATAAAGCCAAATATTTTTGTTTCTACAAAAGAGGCTTATTCGAATGTTGTTCCAAAGAGGCCTCTTATTCCTTTGGTTGACTCTATAGGACAACCTGTTTCTTTTTGGAAAAACACTGTAGAGAATGACTTTGAAAAAGGGATTTTTGAACTTTATCCACAAATTGCAAAGTTGAAAAAAGATTTATATCAAAATGGAGCTATTTATGCTTCAATGTCGGGTTCTGGTTCATCTGTTTATGGAATTTTTCAGGAAAAGCCGATTCTAAAAATTAGTGATTGTGAACTAGCGTTTTGTGAAAAGTTTTTGGAATAACTTTTAAGTTAAAATTTTTTGAGTTCTTGATACAATCGTTGAAGTGGCAATCCCATAACATTCCAGTAAGAACCGGATATGGACTGAATTCCAATGAAACCTATCCATTCTTGTATACCATAAGCTCCTGCTTTATCTAATGGGCGGAAATGTTTTATGTAGAAGTCAATCTCTTCTTCTGTGAGATTTGCGAAAGTAACGCTTGAAGCAACAGAAAAAACACTTTCTTTTTCTCTTGTTCTAATGCATACACCAGTAAAAACTTGATGTGTTTTTCCAGAAAGTAACGACAGCATTTTTTTTGCTTCAATTTCGTTGGTTGGTTTTCCTAAAACTTTATTCTCAACACAAACAATGGTGTCTGCAGAAATAATCAGTTCATTATTTTTAATCTCAAAAAAGTTTGATTTTTGCTTTGCTAGAAATTCCACAATCTCAGCGCCTTGCAGTGTGTCTGGATAAATTTCTTCTAGTTCTTCTTGTGTTTTAATGAAAAAATTTACACCAAGTGCATTTAACAATTCTTTTCTTCTTGGAGATTTTGATGCTAGTATTATTTGATATTTTTCTAGATTTGAAAGCATTTCTATTTTGATTGGGTTAAAAAGTGTTTTTCGTTCAATCGGGAGTAAATATATGTATCAGTAAATCTGTTTTCTATTAATAGCCAGTCGGTCAGAATTCCTTTTTTTTTGAATCCTGATTTTTCAAAAACTTTTATACTCGCATAGTTGTTAGACGCAATGTGGCAATAGACTTGGTGTAGATGTAGAAGATTAAATATATACTCGCATGTTAAGTTTATCGCTTGAGTTGCAAATCCGTTGTTGGAAAATTCTTCATCAACCAAAATTCCTATTCCAACTTTTAAGTTGTGTGTGTCGAAATCAAATAAATCTACGCATCCTACGGTTTGTGAAAATTCTTTTTCTTCTATCATCAGTCTAAGTTGTTTCTGCTCGTAAATAGATTGACTGTTTTCAATGTAGCATTTGAGTGTATATTTTGAGTAAGGATTCATATTGTTCCCTTCTTGCCAAAATTTCGAATTGTTTTCCCATTTGTATAGGAATTCTAAATCTTCTGGTTCTAAGGCCCTAAGTCTTATTT
>JAGCIZ010000296.1 GCA_017648235.1 Paludibacteraceae bacterium | reverse complement strand
CAGATATGTTGCAACAAATTAGAAGCATTGTTCCTGATAGTTTCTTGTTGGTTCCAGGAGTGGGTGCGCAAGGGGGAAGCTTGGAGGATGTTGCGAAGTTTGGTATGAACAAACAGTGTGGGCTCATTGTGAACTCTTCGCGAGCAATTATTTATGCTGATAACACTGAAAACTTTGCTCAAGTAGCTCGTCTTGAAGCTAAAAAAGTGCAACAAGCAATGTCACAACTTTTAACTCAATATTTGTAAGAAAAAATGAGTAAGAAAAAAAATCTTCCTCTTTTGGAAAATTTGCTTGTAACTGATGTTGCGGCTGAAGGAAAGGCAATAATAAAAACCGATGATAAAGTTATTTTTACGCAGTATGCCGTTCCAGGAGATGTGGTTGATTTGCAAATTATGCGTAAAAAAAATAGATATTTGGAAGGTCGAGTAGTTGCTTTTAAGCAGTTTTCTGAGAAGAGAACAGAGGCTTTTTGTGAACATTATGGTATTTGTGGCGGCTGTAAGTGGCAAATTCTTCCATACGAGGATCAGCTTAGGTATAAGCAAAAACAAGTAGTTGATAATTTGGTTCGAATAGGAAAGGTGGCTTTGCCGGAAATTTCTCCTATTCTTGGTTCAAAGAAAACAACTTTTTATCGCAATAAACTTGAATTTACATTTTCCAACAAACGTTGGATGACCAATGAAGAAATTCAGTCGGGAAAAGAGTTTGATGATATGAATGCGCTAGGTTTTCATGTTCCAAATATGTTCGACAAGGTGCTTGATATTAAGAAATGTTGGTTGCAAGAGGATTTTTCTAATCGTGTTCGCTTGTTTATCAAAGATTTTGCGTTGAAAAAACAGATGCCATTTTTTGATCTAAAAAATCAAAATGGTTTGCTTAGAAATATAATTGTTCGAACAAGCTCTACTGGGGAAAAAATGCTGATTGTAGTTTTCTTCTCCAATGATAAAAAGAATATTAATCTTTTGCTCAATGCTGTTGCAGAAGAGTTCGCAGAATTGACTTCTATAATTTATATTGTTAATTCAAAAGCCAATGATAGTATTACCGATCAAACTCCAATTTTGTTCAAAGGCAATGATTATATAATGGAACAAATGGAGGATTTGAAGTTTAAGGTGGGCGCAAAATCTTTCTATCAAACAAATTCTGAACAAGCGTACGAACTATATAAATTGGTGCGTTCGGCTGCAAAACTTTCTGGCGAAGAGTTAGTTTATGACCTTTATACAGGGACTGGAACAATTGCAAATTTTGTTGCAAAATCGGCAAAGAAAGTAATAGGCATTGAGTATGTCCCGGAAGCAATTGAAGATGCCAAAGTGAATTCGGGTATCAATAACATAACAAATACTGAGTTTTTTGCGGGAGACATGAAAGATATTTTGACGGCATCTTTTTTTGATACTTATGGAAAACCCGATGTGATTATTACCGATCCTCCTCGAGCAGGAATGCACGAAGATGTGATTAAAACTATTCTTCTAGCAGCGCCCCAACGAATAGTGTATGTAAGTTGTAATCCTGCAACGCAAGCTCGTGATTTAAGTTTATTGGATGAAGTCTATTCAGTTGTTTCTGTGCAACCTGTTGATATGTTT
>JAGCIZ010000295.1 GCA_017648235.1 Paludibacteraceae bacterium | reverse complement strand
TAAAGCTAAAATAAAAAACAGCAAAAAATAGACATATTCTACCTTAAAAAGCACTGCTATCGATAAGAAAAAAGTGCTATTGAAAACCCGGAATACATTTTCTGCCTGAGAAGTCTTTAGTAGCTGAGCCACAGAAATCAGAAAAAAAATAAAAGCGATACTCGCATTACTAAAACTCTGAATATTAGGCACAAAAGAAACAAATAACAAAAAAATAAAGTAAAAATATCTATTCTGAAATGGAATCAAATTTAGCGAAAGCATAAATGAATTTAAAACATTCCCTAGCACCACAAAGAAAACAAATTGCAGAACACATGCAACAAGAGGCGATAGTTCTAAGAATGGGACTCCAAGAAATGAAATTGAGGACGATTGTATATGACCTTCACAAAAGAGAAAAGGCAACAACCAAAGTATTAAACAAAGAATAGAAAAAACCGTGGAAGCTATATAGCTTTTTGAAAACAATTTCTCTTGTAAACTTCTCATTATCTGTACATGTAAAACAAAAAACTAACATGACAAAAGTAATAAAAAGAATATATCTTTGACCTCAAGAAACATTATTGTTTTTAGAAATCTCATAGGTTTTTAGTAACTTTGCAATCTCAAAAATAAGGATATAAAAATGGTTGACAATTTAGATGAACTTATAAAACTTTGGTTTGCTGAAGATATTGGCGATGGCGACCACACAACACTCTCGTGCATTCCCGAAACAGCAATGGGAAAATCTCAACTGATTATTAAAGAAAAAGGTATTTTGGCTGGTGTTGAAGTTGCAAAACGTATTTTTGCAGCGTTTGATCCTGAACTAAAAATGACCCAATTTTTGCACGATGGCGACGCAGTAAACGTTGGAGATATAGCATTTGTAGTAGAAGGGAAAATCCAATCTCTTTTACAAACAGAGCGTTTGATGCTCAACATCATGCAACGAATGAGTGGAGTTGCAACACGAACTGCCGAATATGTAAAATTACTAGAAGGCACTAAAACGCGTGTTCTTGATACAAGAAAAACAACTCCAGGTCTACGTCCTTTGGAGAAAGAAGCTGTAAAGATTGGCAAAGGCATTAATCATCGCATTGGTCTATTTGATATGATTCTGCTAAAAGATAATCACGTTGACTTTGCTGGCGGCATAGACAAAGCAATACTTAGAGCCAAAGAGTATTGTAAAGAAAAAAATAAAGACCTCAAAATTGAAATAGAAGTCAGAAATTTTGATGAATTGGAACAAGTGATGAAAGTTGGTGGAGTTGATAGAATTATGCTCGACAATTTTTCTCCTGAGAACACTCGCAAAGCCGTTGAAATTGTCGGAGGAAAATATGAAATAGAATCTTCAGGAGGAATAACCTTCGATACTCTACGAGAATACGCCGAATGTGGAGTTGATTTTATCTCAGTTGGAGCTCTCACACATTCGGTCAAGAGTTTGGATATGAGTTTCAAAGCCGTTAAATAATAAAAGAAAAAGAAGGAAAATTCCTTCTTTTTTTCTTTTATACAAAAATCACATTCCTAAACAAAGTCGAAGTCTCACTCCCCAATTCTGCCAGAAATCATCTGTGCGATGAGTGAGTCTCCAAACCGATTCAACAGTAAGGATTTTGAATATATTTGAAATTCCAATACTTGCCTCCATATACGGAACTTTATTAAACGAACTCATTCCATAATTAACAGGAAAATCAAGAACTTGCTGATGACGAGGATTTAAGACTGATCCGTAAGCCATTTGAAGCGATATTATCTCACGCAAGTTAAGTCTTTTTACTCCTGGAATCCAATTAAAAATTAGTCCTTTTGTATTGTACGTAAATCCACACATTCCGTATATATCAGAGACAAATTCCATAGGCATCGTTAGAGAAAAATTGTTTTCAGAGATAAAAAAGGAAGATGCCTCTGGCATAACATCAAGCAAAAACCATGGTACTTTCCCTATTACATACGACCCTCGAGCATAATAGGTAAAATCTCCGCCTAACAATGAAAATGAATGTTTCAAAAACAAAGCCAATTTTCCATAACTACCTTTAGAAACAGACGTATCATAATAACCATATGTTGTTTTAAGATGAATAACTGGCAAATTGTTACTCAAATAAAAACGATGAAAAAATCCATCTATATATCGCTGATTAAAACCAATGCGAGCATAAATAGACGCATTAGCATGCATCACATAGTCTCTTCCTATTGATTTTCCTCCAACTGTGTAATCAACCAAATGATTTCTTAATAAATGCTCATATTCAGTCTGCAAGCGTAGACTGAAATTTCTTCGTTCATATTTGTAGCGAAAAGTAGCATTTCTTACTCGGAAAAAATTATCCTCAAAATTCCAACCAATAGAACTAATGAAGTTATTGACATCGCCAACCATATTTTCGTCAACAAATTCAAAACGCCTTTTCCCGTATTGTTCAACATTCTCACTGCAAAAAAAGCTCAATGTATGCGCATAGTTTTCTCCAAAACGAGTCTGAAATTCAAGGCCATATTTCCATCGGCGATCTTCCTGCCCATATAAAAGTTTATCTTTTTCATTAAACTGATGCTTAATCCAATGCTTGTCTCTAAATCCATATCCAACAAATCCACCTACGGTGAAATGCTTCATCATTTTTTCATTAGTTCTGATTCCAAACTGCAAACGGCTTCCTTCCAAACGATTGTATCGATACGTATTTATAAGTGGGCCTATATCAAATTTCCAGGCTGGGACATATCCATGCAAACCTAAATCAACAATCACTTTCGCTGCCTTTTGCAAACGAGTTTTATTCAGACTATCAATGGCAGATACAACCAAAGAATCAGTTTCAAACAGCGGGAAATTAACAGATTCTTGGTTTTGACTTTGCTGAAGATGATTATCATATTTCTGAGAACGTTGCAACAAAACTGATGTTTTCTGATTATTTTTTCCTTTCAATCCATCGAGTTGAAAAGAAATCAATTCATCTTTTTTTGAATAATAATAGAGAGAATCATTTACCCTTTCAAAAAGATGATTCAATTCCATATTATTCACAAAATTTATGTTAGACATCGACGAAATTTTTACGCTAATACTCTGCAATGCAGCTGTAAGAGAATCAATTTTCATCTCTCCCACAAAAACCAAATCCTTACTGTTTTTAGGAATAAATTTCACCATATAAGACTTGCGACCTTCGCACGTCAAACTATCTACCAAATAGTACTTATAATAAACCTTTCCAGAATTTGAGAGCGGACTAACAAAACTTCTCCCAAGCAAAGAAATATTGTTTGAATAAAAATTTATATCCGGAACATAATTTGCCATTAGTTCTCTAAATTGCTCTCCTCCTAGAACGTCCAAAGATTTTTCTTCTCTATTGACAAGAGAATCATTTTCAAAAACTTCATTACTATGATAAAGAGGAAGAAAATATGTCGAATCTGAAGCTAGTAATGAACCATTTAGCAATGATCTAAATAATTTTCGCTGGAGAGATTTCTGACTAACATTAAACAAACAAAAATCTGATTTCTTATTCACAACGGAAGAAATCATATGGTTCTGAGGAGCATTACGAAACTTATTTTCTCTCACACGTTTCATCAAAGCATGTGCTGGATTTTCTCCAGGGAAAATTACTATCTCATCTAAAAAAAGTGATTCTTCATCCAACAAACAATCAACCCATTGATCCAAAACAGACTCCAATTTTATCTCTTTGCGTTTGTACCCAACAACAGAAACTACAAGCGTACATTCCTCCACTTCGGGCAACCGAAGAAGAAAAAAACCATCTTGATTAGTACTTGTCCCTCGTTTTGTACCTTTTATAAAAACATTTGCCGATTGAATAGGAGAAGCATCTTTTTTATCCAAAACCTTTCCTATTATCAGCATATCTTGAGCCAATAACAACAACGGAAAAATAACTAATATCAGACAAAAAACAAATCTCTTCATCTACTCAACAATCTCTACACGCACAAAACGCCTTAATTCATCAACTGCAATTCCTCTTCTACTTGAGTAATCTTCAAACTGCTCCTTGGAAATTGCTTTTATCATAAAATACTCTGCCCTTGGGTTTGAAAATATCAACCCACAAACCGAAGATGCTGGATTCATTGCTCCATTTTCAGTAAGAGAAATACCTATTTTATGTAGAGGAAGTATCTCTGCCATCTCAAAAATCAATGACTGATCTGGCAATGAAGGATAACCTATTGCAGGACGAATACCTTGATATCTCGAGCGCTTCATATCTTCTATTGAGATATTTTCATTTGGGGCAAATCCCCAAATCGTCTTTCTGACCTGCTCATGCAACCATTCAGTTGTAGCTTCTACCAACCTATCAGAAAGTGTCTGCAAAAGCAATGTATTATAAGGATCAGCATCATTTTTCAAAGGAGACTGTTGTTGAACTGAGGTTGCAAAACACGCAATATAATTATGTTCTGCATCTAAAAAATCTGCCAAAGAAAAACAAAATCCTTTTTCATTCAACGTCTGTTGACGCAACATCGGTAGTTTTTTTTCTCCGTCTTGTGTGCCAATATAAATATTTTCGTCC
>JAGCIZ010000030.1 GCA_017648235.1 Paludibacteraceae bacterium | reverse complement strand
TTGAGTTTACAAATGAAGCAATTTCAGTTGTTGTTTTAAATTCTGGAATCAAACCTGAAATCCATGACTCAACCATTTCGTAATCACTGTTTTGAGGTGCAATATCAAAAACTACATAATCAATGTTACATGTAGCTAAATCTTTTTTATATTGTTTTTTATTCTTATTGTAATAAGATTTAATTTCCTTGTCTGAAATCTGAATTGCCGAATCAGGTATTGCAGAATATGGTTCTACTGCATACAATACATCAACCATATTCTTGTTATACTCAATAGTTTGCTTAGCATCTAATGAGTTTGCAATCATTATTCTAGACAAAAGCACAGAATATTTTTCTTCTAATGCGTTGTTTTTTACAGCATTTTCCCAAAAAGACCAATATGATTTAATTTCTTCAGACATATTTGCTTCAGGATCATCCAAAAGGGAAATAAATTGCTCTAGAATTTGAGGGTCAAACGTGCCTTCTTGATTAAAAAATACTTTTCTTGCTTGAATCATTGGATGAATATTGTTTCCCAAAACGAATTCATACAACTCTTTATTGGTAATGGTCATTCCAATATTTTCCGCTTCTGCGGTTAAGATTTCTTTTCTAATGGTGTTTTCCCAAACTTGTTGGCGAATTTGTTCTGATGTTTCTTCGTTCATATTACTTTCGCCTATCTCAATTTTATAGACGTTAGTAAACTGATCAATGGCAGCCATAAAATCTTCTATTTTTATGTTTTCTCCATTGACAACGGCAACTTTATTCTTTCTTTGGTTGAAAAAAGTTGAACCAGAATTCAAAAAATCACCCAATAGGAAAGCCAATAGTGCTAAACCTACAATAACTAAAAGGAAAACTCCCTTGCTTCTAATTTTTTCTAATGTAGCCATTTACGTTGAATTTTATGCTAATTATTTCAATTGATTATTAAACAAATTTTGCGGCACGAATGTACAAAAAAAAGTAGAATTGACAACAAATAGTTTATTTTTCAAATCTTATTTATTCTATAGATGAAAAAATAATTACATTTAAGTTGTCTATTCTCGGTTAGGTTGTGCCTTCTTTGTTACCATTATAGAATGAAAAGCCCTCACATCAGTGGGGGCTTTTGTTGAAAAAATACTTTCTGTTGTTTTTATTTATTTATTTAGTATCCCAAAATCTTTAGCATTGATTTGTAGCTTTGTTCTTTTGCGAAAAGTTTTGTGGTGTATTCGCCATTTTCATCTTTGTCAACAATTACTAATTTTGGTCCAGGAATTAAGCAATGTTGGATTCCTCCAAATCCGCTTAGAGCTTCTTGATAAGCTCCCATGTGAAAAAATCCAATATATTGATTCCCTTCAATTTGTTTTATTTTTGGCAAGAATACAGCATTCGAATGTGCATCTGCATTATAGAAATCTTCGCTATCACATGTTAATCCTCCTAGGTGAACTCGCTCGTATTCTGTGTCCCAATTATTTATTGCAAGAAGAACGTAACGTTGGTTTATGGCCCAGGTATCGGGTAGAGTAGTCATAAACGAACTGTCAATCATGTTCCACAATTCCCTATCGTTTTGTTGTTTTTGATTGATAATAGAATAGAGCATAGCTCCGCTTTCTCCTACAGTGAATGAACCAAATTCAGTGAAAATATTTGGTTCAGGAACATTATTTTGCTTACAGATGTTTTTTATTTGTGCTACAATTTCTTCTGCCATATATTCGTAGTCGTATTCAAAGTCTAGGTAGTTTTGAATAGGAAAACCTCCTCCTATGTTTAGACAGTCTAAATCAGGGCAAATTTGTTTTAGTTCGCAGTAGAGTGATACAGCTTTGTTTAGTTCATTCCAATAATACAAGGTATCTTTAATGCCTGTATTGATAAAGAAATGTAACATTTTGAGCTTTACGTTTGGATTGTTTTGAATCTTGCTCTTATAATAATTGATAATGTTATTTTGTCGAATTCCTAACCTAGATGTATAAAAAGTGAATTTAGGTTCTTCTTCGGAAGCAATTCTAATACCAATATTAAATTTAAGATTAGTGTCAGATAATAACTGATCTAGTTCAAAAATATTGTCAAGGATAGGAATTACATTAGTAAATCCTGATCTAATTAAATTATGAATGTTTTCAATGTATTGAGGTCTTTTGAATCCATTACAAATAATGAATCTGTCTTTTTTAAGTTGGCCAGATTCATGTAAAGATTCTAATATGTTAATGTCAAAAGCTGATGAGATTTCTATCTCAACTTCGTTTTTTAATACTTCTTCCATAATGAAAGAAAAGTGTGAACTTTTAGTGCAATATGAATAATGATAGTCTGCATTGTAATCAACTTTTGCCATTGCAACATTAAACATTCTTCTTGCACGTTGAATGTTTTGCCCTATTTTAGGTAAATATGTAATTCGCAATGGGGTTCCGTACTGTTTGATGATGTCCATCAAGGGGATGTTGAACCAATTTAACTCATTTTCTCTGACAGAAAACTCTTCGTTTGGAAATTCAAACGTTTGTTCAATGAGATCGACGTACTTATTTTTCATTTTTTTTGTAAATTTAAGTTAATTACATTTTTAATTTTTTTTCAAAGTAATGAAGTTGAATTGTTGTTTTATTTTGCTGCAAAGATAAGAAAATGTATAAAATAGTCCAATAAATCTCGTTTATTGGACTATTTTGTGGAAGATGTATGTGATTTATTAAAAAGGAGACAAAAAAGATTTGAACGCTTGGCTGTTTTTGTCCTTTTCTGAGAGAATTATTTTTTCTTTTGGTATTTTCCAATCAATATTCAAAATTTCGTCATTCCATAGAATGGAACCTTCGCTCTCTTTGTTGTAAAAGTTGTCGCATTTGTACTGAAAAATAGCTTCATTGCTTAGTACGGAAAAACCATGTGCAAAACCTCTAGGAATGAATAATTGTAATTTGTTTTCTTCGGTTAACTCTACGGCAATGTATTTTCCGTATGTTGGTGAATTTTTGCGTATATCTACTGCTACATCAAGAACGGCTCCTTTAATTACTCTAACTAATTTGCTTTGAGCAAAAGGTGGTTTTTGAAAATGTAAACCTCTCACAACGCCATAGGAAGATTTTGACTCGTTGTCTTGAATAAACGTGGTTTTTGCAACTTTTTCTTCAAATTTTCTTGCAGAAAAACTCTCGAAGAAATATCCTCTTTCATCGTTAAAAATATGAGGTTTTAGAATGAATACGCCTTCAATATCAGTTTCTATTATTTGCATAATTTTTTCTTTCTTGCGAAGATACGAAAAAAGAAATTATAAAATTGTATTCTTTTTTTATTTGTAGAATGAATTTTTGCGAATATGGCGTTTATGTTAAAATTATGTAAATTAATGGTTGATTTATCTCTGTTTTATAAAAAGAATTTATTTTTGCGTTTGTATAATGTTAAAT
>JAGCIZ010000294.1 GCA_017648235.1 Paludibacteraceae bacterium | reverse complement strand
CAGGATTTACTTATTGGGAAGGTTGTTTGGCTTTGAATAAAATGGAAATTGGAACAAAACTTCAACTAGAGCGAGAGTTTGATAATAAGTACGATGCTGATGCAGTAGCTATTTATTTTGATGATATGAAATTAGGTTACATCCCTCGTGAGCATAATGAGAGCATAAGTCAATTTTTAGATATGGGGCACGATGATGTTTTTGAGGTGCGTGTTTGTCGCATAAATAAAGAAGCTCACCCCGAACATCAGGTACAAATAAATATTTACATTAAAAGAAAGTATTAGAATAAAGAGTTTGTTTAGAAAGAATGTGAGTTTCACATTCTTTTTTTGTGAATAGATATAAAAAAAAACTGCCATATTGTCGCTTTTTTGTGCCATTTGTGGTTAGGTAAAGATATGTAATCCGTCAAAAAAAGAATTTTTGCTCATATTTTTTTTGTGGCATACCATTTGATAAAGCAAGAGAGGAAAAACATTATTTTTTTTGAAACGATATAATAAATAGATACAATTATGGGAAAAATTATTGGAATTGACTTGGGTACCACAAACTCGTGTGTAGCCGTAATGGAGGGCAACGAACCTGTTGTAATCTCTAACAGCGAAGGCAAACGTACAACACCTTCAGTTATTGGTTTTGTTGATGGCGGAGAACGTAAAGTGGGTGATCCTGCTAAGCGTCAGGCTATTACGAATCCGCAAAAAACCATCTTCTCTATCAAACGTTTTATGGGAGAGTCTTTTGATCAATTGTCAAGCGAAGTTGGTCGAGTTCCTTACAAAGTGGTGAAGGGAGATAATAATACTCCACGTGTAGATATTGATGGTCGTCTTTACACTCCACAAGAAATTTCGGCAATCATTCTTCAAAAAATGAAAAAAACAGCTGAAGATTATCTTGGTACAGAAGTTACTGAAGCGGTTATCACTGTTCCTGCTTACTTTAATGACTCTCAACGTCAAGCAACTAAAGAAGCTGGCGAAATTGCAGGTCTTACAGTTCGTCGTATTGTAAACGAACCAACAGCAGCAGCTTTGGCTTATGGCTTGGACAAGACAAATAAGGATATGAAAATTGTGGTGTTCGACTGTGGTGGTGGTACACATGACGTATCGGTACTTGAGCTTGGCGATGGTGTTTTCGAAGTAAAATCAACTGATGGAGATACTCATCTTGGAGGAGATGACTTTGACCAAAAAATTATCGATTGGTTGGTTCAAGAGTTCAAAGATGAAAATAGCGGTATCGATTTGAGCAAAGACCCAATGGCTCTTCAACGCCTAAAAGAAGCTGCAGAGAAAGCTAAAATCGAACTTTCAAATACTACTACTACTGAAATCAACTTGCCTTACATTATGCCAGTTGATGGAATGCCACGTCACCTAGTTCGTACACTTACTCGTGCTAAGTTTGAGCAATTGGTTGATGATTTAGTACAACGTACAATTGCACCATGTCGTACTGCTTTGCAAAATGCAGGATTGACTACAAGTGACATCGACGAAGTGATTCTTGTTGGAGGTTCTACTCGTATTCCTGCTATTCAGGTTGCAGTGGAAAAATTCTTTGGAAAAGCACCTTCTAAAGGTGTAAATCCTGACGAAGTGGTGGCAGTTGGTGCTGCTATTCAGGGCGGTGTACTTACTGGAGAAGTGAAAGATGTTCTTTTGCTCGATGTAACTCCACTGTCATTAGGAATCGAAACTCTTGGTGGTGTAATGACTCGTTTGATTGAATCAAATACGACCATTCCAACCAAGAAGAGTGAAACGTTCTCTACTGCTGCAGACAACCAGCCTTCAGTAGAAATTCATGTGTTGCAAGGTGAACGTCCAATGGCTGCACAAAACAAAACTATCGGTCGTTTCCATCTCGATGGTATACCAGCAGCTCCTCGTGGAGTGCCTCAAATCGAAGTGACATTTGATATTGATGCGAATGGTATTCTAAAAGTATCGGCAAAAGATAAAGCAACAGGTAAAGAGCAATCTATCCGTATCGAAGCTTCTTCTGGCCTTTCTGACGAAGAAATCAAACGTATGAAGGCAGAAGCAGAAGCAAATGCAGAAGCAGATAAGAAAGAGAAAGAACGCATCGATAAGTTGAATCAAGCAGATAGTATGATTTTCCAAACAGAAAAACAATTGAATGAGTTGGGCGACAAACTTCCTGCTGACAAAAAAGCTCCTATCGAAGCTGCTCTTGGAAAACTTAAAGATGCTCATAAGTCTCAAGATATTGCAGCAATTGACGTAGCAATGAATGAGTTGAACACTGCTTTCCACGCTGCTAGCCAAGATATGTACAATGCAGCAAATGCACAAGGAGGAGCTCAACCTGGGCCTGATTGTAATGCAGGTGGCTGCGGATCACAAAATTCAAATGACAATGTTCAAGATGCAGATTTTGAGGAAGTAAAGTAAAATAGATAAGAATTGATAATGGAATTGGGTGTGTATTTTGATGGCATACCCAATTTTTTTTTTTGATATTTAGTTTGACAAAAATATTATAACAAAAATCATTGTTATTTTAGAATTGTTCTAAAAAATAAATTATTGTAGAAAGACTTTTTCTAATTAAACTAGACTTTTGCAAAAAAATGAAAAACAGTTTTTGAATTATAAAATACTGATAATCAATAAAAGAGTGAAATTTGGTAAAATGTAAGTCTTTTATTTACAATTGGTTTGGTTTAATTAGTTAAAAACTAGTTGTTTACAATAGTTATCAACAGGGGTAGAAAAAATAATTTTTTGCATTGGTAAAATAGCAGTAATTTTGTAGTCCGTTTCCGCTAAAAAAACGAAATAGAAAAAATGGAACCAATAGAGTTGTGGAATAAATGCCTTAAAATGTTTAAGGATATTGTAACCGAATCACATTATAAAACGTGGTTCGAACCGCTCGTTCCATTAAAGTATGAAAAAGATGAGTTTATTCTGCAAATTCCTTCAGAATATTACTATGAAATGTTGGAGGAGAAATTTTCAGACTTGATTCATTTGGTTTTGGGAAAGGTTTCTGGAAAGGAATTACGTTTAATTTACAAAATTCAAGAAGGTACTGCATATCCAGAAAAGTCTAAAGAGGAAAAACAAGCTAGAGATGCTGTTGCTGAACAGGAGTTCGACTCTCAGTTAAATTCGATTTATAACTTTAGCACTTTTATGGAGGGCGCAAGTAATCAACTAGCTCGTTCAGCGGGATTTAGTATTGCAAGTGAGCCCGGAAAAACTCCATTTAACCCGTTGTTTTTGTATGGTCAATCGGGTGTTGGAAAAACTCACCTTGCTCAAGCAATAGGTTTGAAAGCAAAACAACTTTTCCCTGAGAAACGAGTGCTCTATTTATCTGCTAACTTATTTTATATTCAGTACACAGATGCAACTTTGAAAAATAAGTCAACGGATTTCTTGAATTTTTATCAAAGTATTGATGTCTTGATTATTGACGACATTCAAACTTTGGCAACAAAGGCTAAAACTCAACAAACTTTCTTCCATATTTTCAATCATTTGCACCAAATGGGCAAACAATTGATTCTTACTTCAGACAAAGCACCGGCTGCGCTTCAGGGAATGGAAGAACGATTATTGACTCGTTTTAAGTGGGGATTGGTTGCAGAAATTAAAAAACCAGATTTTGAATTACGTAAAGCGATTCTGAAAAATAAGATCTACAAAGATGGTTTGGATATCAGTGATGAGGTTGTGGATTTTATTGCAAAGAATGTGGTAGACAATGTTCGTGATTTGGAAGGGGTTTTGGTTTCTCTTATGGCTCATGCAACGTTTGCAAATGAAGAAATCAATCTTGAGTTGGCAGAGAAAGTGATTGCAAATGTAGTGGATCAAAAACCTCAAGAATTATCGGTAGAGAAGATTCGTGATGTAGTTTGTGATTACTTTGGGCTTTCTGTGGATAAAGTTCTTTCGAAGTCTCGCGTTCGGGAGGTAACAAATGCTCGTCAAATAGCAATGTATCTATCAAAACAGATGACAAAATCATCGCTTTCTGAAATTGGTAGAGGAGTAGGGAATAGAGATCATGCAACAGTTTTACACTCTTGCTCTGTGGTAAATGACTTGATGGATACAGATAAGGAGTTTAAGAGAAATGTTCAAGCTCTTGAGCAGATTTTAAGAGGATAAAAGGATGAATGATAGTTTTTAATAGAAAATCCCACTTTAGAGTGGGATTTTTTTTGATTATCGTACCCTCATACGGAATCGAACCGTAATCAAAGGAACCGGAATCCTCCATTTTATCCATTAAACTATGAGGGCGAAATTATTTGTTTGCTTTTTTTATCTTTTTGTATAAATTGGAAGCAAAAACAAAATCTTGCAAATGTTGATTTTCACTTGAAAAAATCTCATCTTTATTTCCTTGCCATTCCTTTTCTCCTTTGTAGATAAAAACAATGTTGTCTCCTATTTCCATTACAGAATTCATATCGTGGGTATTGATGATAGTTGTGATATTAAATTCTTCTGTAATTTCTTTTATTAATTGGTCAATGACCAATGAGGTTATAGGGTCTAAACCCGAATTTGGTTCATCGCAAAAAAGATATTTGGGATTGAGAGAAATCGCTCTTGCAATGGCCGCACGTTTTTGCATACCTCCACTTATTTCCGAAGGATATAAATCTTTTGCGTGAAGCAGATTGACGCGGTTTAAGCAAAATTGGGTGCGTTCTTCAATTTCTGCTTTTGACATCGAAGAAAACATCTCTAGTGGAAACTTTACATTTTCACCAACCGTGAGCGAATCAAACAATGCAGAACCTTGGAATAACATTCCCACTTCTTTTCTTAGATTTTTAATTTCTTTAGTCTGCATGTCAGGTAAGTTTCTTCCATCGTAGAAGATTTTTCCATTGTCAATTTGGTGCAGACCGATAATGCTTTTCATTAGCACAGTTTTTCCTGAACCGCTTTGACCGATAATCAAGTTGGTTTTTCCATTCTCAAAGACTGCAGAAATATCTTTTAGAACTTGCTTCCCATCAAACGATTTGTTTAGATTTTTTACCTCAATCATAGTAGTAAAACAAATTAATTAAGCATAATCTGGGTTAATGCAAGGTTTACCAAAAGAATGAGAATACTGCTATTAACAACAGCATTTGTACTTGCTTTTCCTACTTCAAGTGCTCCTCCATACGCATAATATCCATAAAAAGAAGCTACTGATGTAATTATAAAAGCAAAAAATAGTGATTTAACGATTGCATAAGTAACATAAAAAGGAATGAATGCGTATTGGATACCATAAATGTAATCGGAAGGCGTTATGATGTCTGTGAAAACACTAACAAAAAGTCCTCCTAAAAGACCAATTCCCATACTGAAAATTACTAGAAATGGCATCATTACAACAAACGCTACGATTTTTGGAAGAATAAGGTAGTTTGCTGAATTTACACCCATAATTTCTAGCGCATCAATTTGTTCGGTAATTCGCATTGTTCCGATTTCGGAGGCGATGTTTGATCCAACTTTCCCTGCTAATATCAAACACATAATTGTGGATGAAAATTCTAGCAGAAGAGTATCTCGTGTTACTAAACCTGTACTATAGCGAGGTAGTAAAGGATTTTCAGTATTTAGTTTTGTTTGAATGGTCATTATAGCTCCAATAAAAACGGAAATAATAATGACAATACCCAAGGAATTAAGGCCTAAAGACTCTAATTCTTTGGGGAATTGACGGAAAAACATTTTCCAACTATCAGGTTTTCGAAAAACTTTTTGAATGAGAAGAAAGTACTTCCCTGTTGTTTGAAACCAACTCATAACGTATCTTAAACTTTATTCAGCAAAGGTAATAAAAGTTATAAAAAAAGAGAACTAAACAAAAATGTTATCGTTTTGTAAAAAGGGTAAATTTTTCTTTTTGAAAGAAATGGTCTTAATGATTTTTTATATGTCTTTAAGGTGTTGTACATCGAGAATTATTATTGTTAGGTCTGTATCATGAGTTTTTTATAATTGTTTTATAGAAAATACATACTTGTTTACTTTTTTGTGATCTAATGAAGAACGGATTAAGTTCCTTTTATTTTAAGCTAATGATAAAATAAGCCTTTTATTCATTCCTTTTCGTTAATTTTGCAAAATTAGATTTTGGTGCAATGAAGATTGAGGAATTTACATCGTCTGACTACAAATATGGTTTTACTACGCAGATAGAAACTGATACAATAGCGTCTGGACTTAGCGAGGAGATTGTTCGTTTGATTTCGTCAAAAAAGGATGAACCAGAGTGGTTGCTTGAGTTTCGGTTGAAATCTTTCCGCTATTGGCAAAAAATGGAGTTGCCTACTTGGGCGCATTTAGATATTCCCGAAATAGATTTTCAGAAAATATCTTATTATGCAGCACCTCGAAAAAATACACCAAAATCGCTCGATGAGGTTGATCCGGAGTTACTTAAAACTTTTGAAAAACTTGGTATTCCTCTTGAAGAGCAGAAGGCTTTGTCTGGAATTGCTGTTGATGCAGTAATGGATAGTGTGAGTGTTAAAACAACATTTCGTGAAACATTGGCAGAAAAAGGAATTATTTTTTGCTCCATCAGTGAAGCTGTAAAAGAATATCCCGATTTGGTTCAAAGTTATCTAGGTTCGGTGGTGTCGTATGCAGATAATTATTATGCTGCGCTGAATAGTGCTGTTTTTTCAGATGGATCGTTTGTTTATATTCCTAAAGGTGTTCGTTGTCCGATGGAGTTGAGTACTTATTTCCGAATAAATGCTAGTAATACAGGACAATTTGAACGTACGCTTATTGTCGCAGATGATGATTCGTATGTGTCTTATCTGGAGGGATGTACAGCGCCAATGCGTGATGAAAACCAACTTCATGCAGCTATTGTGGAAATTGTGGTGTTGAATAATGCCGAAGTGAAATATTCAACTGTGCAGAATTGGTATCCAGGAGATAAAAATGGGAAAGGCGGTATTTATAATTTTGTAACCAAACGAGCCTTGTGTAAAGGGGAAAATTCTAAAATCTCGTGGACACAAGTAGAAACAGGTTCTGCCATTACATGGAAATATCCAAGTTGTATTTTGAAAGGAGATAATTCTGTCGGAGAGTTTTATTCCGTAGCGGTAACAAACAATTTCCAACAAGCTGATACTGGAACCAAAATGATTCACTTGGGTAAGAATTCTCGTAGTCGTATAATATCAAAGGGGATTTCGGCGGGAAGAAGTCAGAATTCGTATAGGGGATTGGTAAAGGTTGCGGAAAATGCGTCTAATTGTCGTAATTTTTCTCAGTGCGATAGCTTGCTTTTGGGAGAAAGTTGTGGCGCACACACTTTTCCACATATGGATGTGCGAAATGAAACTTCAATAGTAGAACACGAGGCAACTACCTCAAAAGTTAGTGAAGATCAGTTGTTTTATTGTAATCAGCGGGGTATTGGAACAGAAGATGCAGTTGGTCTTATAGTGAATGGCTATGCCAAAGAGGTTATCAATAAATTGCCGATGGAGTTCGCAGTAGAGGCGCAAAAATTACTACAAATTTCATTGGAAGGAAGTGTAGGGTAGTTTAATATCCATAATAAAGAAAATGAAAGTGCGAAGAGGAAAGTAAATAGTGTTCCTTCGCACTTTTTTATTGAGAAATAAACTTTTACATTTGTACATATTATTCAAATTAGATTTTTATGAAAAAGATTCAAATCAATAATTCTATACTAACATTTTCGGTGGCTTTTATTTTGACGGTCTTGTCGTCAGTATATCTATATAAAGAATTTTATGGGCATTTATACTTTTGGTTTGAATCTAGCTACTGGGAGTGTACTTGGAGCTACTTTATGGCCAGTTTGAAAGATGTGGCATTGAGTAAGTATATCTCGGAATTTTTGCTTTTGGGTGGCAAGTGGCGAATTTTGTCGGTTGTGGTTTTTATGTTGCCGCTGGTTGCTCTTTTTCTTGTTTCGTATAGATTACAGAAAAAGATAAAATTGCATCCGGTTTGGTCTATTTTTTCGATACTTCCGTCAGTTTTATTGTTTGTGTTGCAAACTCATCGACTTTTTTTTCTCTTTTATTCTATATACATACTAATATACTATGCTGTTTTTTTCTTGTATTTGTATGGAAAATCTCAAACATTGAGGTCTACTCTTGCGTTGATTTCTTATCCATTGCTTTATTTGTTTTTGCCATCAGGAGTGCTGATGATACTTTATCTTTCAATGTGTTTGGCTGAAGTTTTTTATTTCAAAAAAAATGAGAAAGAAAGCTGGAAATGGAATGCTTTTGTTTTATTTTCTTCATTAAGCATGATTCTAGGCTTCTTTTATTCAATGATTTGGAATGTTTTTGTGATGGATGAAATGGCAATAAACAATTTTCTAGATCTTGGCTTTTTATTTGATGTAAAGGAGCAAAGTTTGATGATGCTCTTATTG
This sequence comes from Paludibacteraceae bacterium, assembly GCA_017648235.1. Lineage (GTDB taxonomy): Bacteria > Bacteroidota > Bacteroidia > Bacteroidales > Paludibacteraceae > RGIG9608. The sequence goes on along the minus strand of JAGCIZ010000294.1, from coordinate 1,106 downwards.
TTTGTGTTGCCAGTGTTGATGTTGCTTTTGCTTTCAAAAATAAAAGTTGAATCAAAAAGAATGGAGATATTTTTCTTGCTTGTTCAGGGTTCGGTGTTGTGTGTGTTACTTGTTGCAATTTGGCCTTTTGAAAAATATGCTTCTTTTGAAAACTACTTTAGAATAGAAAAGGCGACTTTTGAGAAAGATTGGGATGAGGTGATAAAACTTTCAGAAAATCAAAAAAAAGAGATAACTAAATTGTTCCCTTACGTTGTTTTGGCTCATGCGGCAAAAGGTGAATTGCCTGAAAAAATGTTTGAGTATCCGTTGAAACTTGAAAATGTTTTTCTTCCTGTTTACGATAAAAAGAACATTACAATGCAATCGAATATCACGTTTCATTCATTATGTGGTTTGTATAATATGGCTATCCGTTGTGCAGAGGAAAATGCCTCGATTCGCCTTAACTACGATGACTTTTTTGTCTTAAAAACACTTGCAATGCTCAATGCCAAGAAAGGAAATGTTGAAGTGACGCAGAAGTTTGTTAATAAATTAAGACTTACTCTTGTTCATGATGATTATATAAAAGAAGTAGAGAAAACCTTGAATAACTTTATGCCAGAGAATGTTGAAAAGGGAGAACTTTATTATATGACAGATAATAAATTAGCAGAACTATACAATTACTCCAAAAAATATGAACTTACTGTTGAAGCACGCGATATGTTGCTTTGTGGAATTTTACAAAAACGAGATTATAAGGCATTTGCATCTTTGTTTTTTGAAGTTTTTCCTTATAAAACAGAAAAGATTCCTACTATTTATGAAGAATTTTTAATTTCGGCTCAACCTTCAGGAATAGAACTTCCTGTTGCTGACTTTGTTGTTTCTGAAGCTACACAAAAACGTTTCGATCATTTTATGCAAATATATACTTCTCCTAATGATCAAAGTCTTAAACGGCGTTTGATGCAGAAGCATCATAGAAATACTTGGTGGTATTATTCTGTGTATGGAGAGTGATAAGGATAAAAAAAAGTGGTTTGAAATATTTCAAACCACTTTTTTTTATCCTTATCACTCTCCATACACAGAATAATACCACCAAGTATTTCTATGAT
>JAGCIZ010000293.1 GCA_017648235.1 Paludibacteraceae bacterium | reverse complement strand
TTCCCTATCTAAATAAACATCATTAGGAATATATTCCTCTCCTAAAGGAAGCTGCTTCTCTATAACGGGATGACGTCCTTTTGTTATAGAAATAGAATCTCCCTGATTAACTATAGGGCGAACATAACAATTCTCTTCCGAGATTTTTGCAAATGATAGCAACACATCAATTTGCGCCACAATATTACAATTCAACTGAATGGAAGAAATATAATTTGAAATATCGGCGATTAAATCGTTGAAAATACGATTTTCAATCATAAAAATCTTTTCCTCTGCACCAAGAATTTTCTCCTCATAATCCTTCAACTCCTGAGTTATGTAACGTTCGGCTTGAGTAAGTGTTTGCTTGCGAATCCACGAAGAAGGAACCTTATCTTTATGAATGTTACGAACCTCAATATAATAACCAAATACGTTGTTGTAACTAATTTTCAAACTAGGAATTTCGGTTGCTTCCGACTCCCTTTGTTGTATTTGCAACAAATAATCCTTCCCAGAAAAAGCTATCTTACGCAATTCGTCTAATTCTTCGTTCACTCCAGAACAAATAATATTTCCTTTATTGAGCATCAACGGAGGATTTTCATTAAGAAGCTTTTCTATTTTTTCACGAATTGAAACACAATCATGCAAACGTTCTCCAAAAGAACGTACGACTTCATCGGTAGAACTCAAACAAAGTTGCTTAACTGGTTCTATGGCTTTCATTGCCGTACGAAGTTGCCAAACCTCGCGTGGAGATATGCGCCCCACTGCAACTTTTGAAAGAAGTCGTTCCATATCGCCCACCATTGAAAACTGCTGAACAAAGAAGTTTTTTTCTTGTGGATTACGGAAAAAATACTCCACAAGATGATGACGTTCTTCTATTTGTCTAACATTCTTCAATGGCAATGCCAACCAACGTCGCAAAAGTCGTCCTCCCATAGGAGTAATGGTTTTGTCCAAAACACCAACCAACGTATGCGAAGACTCTTCTGATCCTGCATACAACTCCAAATTTCTGATGGTAAACCTATCCAACCACACATAATTATCTTCTTCGATACGTGCAATTTGAGTGATATGTCCCAAATTTTCGTGATGGGTGGAATCCATGTAATAAAGAACAGCACCTGCAGCAACTATTGCTGTAGTAAAGTTTGATATACCAAATCCTTTTAGGTTGTTAGTTTCAAACTGCTTAAGCAAACGGTCATGAGCAGCATCTGAGGTATAAACCCAATCTTCTTGCTCAAAAGTAAAAAACTTATCGCCAAAACACTCTACAAACTTTTTACGATTCTGACGTTCGTAAAGCACCTCTTTAGGCATAAAGTTTTGCAATAGTTTTTCAACATAACTAGAAGTTCCTTCTCCCACTAAAAATTCTCCTGTGGAAATATCCAAAAAAGCTACTCCTACAATGTTTTTATTGAAATGAACCGCTGCTAAAAAGTTATTCTCTTTGTTATTAAGAATATTATCATTGATAGAAACCCCAGGAGTAACAAGTTCCGTTATTCCTCTTTTTACAAGTGTTTTTGTTGTTTTTGGGTCTTCTAGTTGATCGCAAATTGCAACTCGCAAGCCTGCCCTTACCAATTTCGGCAGATAAGTGTCAAGGGCATGATGAGGAAAACCAGCCATTTCAACTTCATTTTCCGAACCTCGACCACGACAAGTAAGAGTAATTCCTAAAATCTCAGCACCTTTTGGAGCATCGTCTCCATACATTTCGTAGAAGTCGCCTACCCGAAATAAAAGAACCGCTTCGGGATGTTTTGCCTTGATGTCATAGAACTGCTGCATCAAAGGCGTGTGCTTCACCTCTTTCTTTTTATTCATTCGCTGATTTTAAGCACCTCTTTCTTTTTGTTTAGAATTTGATATTGAAGAAATCCTAATGATTGTATAGGTTGAATTTTTATATTAACCCGATAACGGAAACTCCATTTTCTGCGCAATGAAAAGAATCCCTGATTAATATATGCAGCGATGTAAGGATGAACTTGAATAATGAGTTTTCTTATCTTTCTTTCTTGCGACCAATATTCTATTTTTTCTTCCAACTGATCGGTGAAAAGTATTGATGGCATGGCTTTTCCCTTGCCAAAGCATGTAGGACAAGTCTCCTCCACATCTATAGAAATTGCAGGACGAACTCTATGTCGCGTAATCTGCATCAAGCAGAACTTACTTAAAGGTAAGATATTATGTCTTGCCCTATCTTCTTTCATCAATTCCACCATTCGGTCAAGTAACAACTGACGATTTTCAGCAAGCATCAAATCGATGAAATCAACAACTATTATTCCACCAATATCTCGCAAACGAATCTGATGCGCAATCTCTTCGGCAGCCGCTAAATTCACCGCTAAAGCATTCTCCTCCTGTCCTTCCGATGATCGAGTACGATTACCACTATTCACATCAATCACTGTCATCGCCTCGGTTTTTTCGATTATGAGGTATGCTCCTCGTTTGAATGAAACCGTTCGACCGAAAAGTGATTTTATTTGTTTAGTGATAGCAAAATGATCAAAGATAGGTAACTCTCCATCGTAAAGTTTCACAGCTCCACGACAGTCAGGAGCTATCAGCGTTACATAATCGCAAATCTCGTTGTAAACATTCTCATTGTTGACAAAAATATTTTCGAAATCGGGAGAAAGAACATCACGCAAAATCGTTTCTACACGGTTCATTTCTTCTAGAACCAATCCATTTCCTTGTTGCTTTTGGATGTTTTGAACAGCAGTTTCCCAGCGCTTTGTAAGCACTTTCAACTCTTTATCCAAAGCCGCCACTTTCTTCCCTTCCGCCACAGTACGAATAATAATTCCACTGTCATCAACCTTAAGACTTTGTATCAAACGGCGAAGTCGCGTACGTTCCTCTTTTGATTCTATTTTTTGTGATACGGTAATTTTGCTAAGATAAGGCATCATTACCAAGTTGCGCCCCGCCAACGAAATCTCACAAGTAACTCTAGCTCCCTTGGTCGAAATAGGTTCCTTGATAACTTGAACCAAAACCTTCTGACCATTTTTTAGAACATCAGCTATGTTGGCATTTTTATCAACCGGAGTTAGATCCAATGCTTTCAAAGCCGACAAAGAAGGAACCTTTTTCCGATTGTTGAGAACCTGATTCAAAAATGCATTAATAATGTGAAAATTTGGTCCTAAATCTAAAATATGTAAAAAAGCCTCTTTATCTCCGCCAATATCAACAAAAGCAGCATTCAAGCCAGGCATAATCTTTCTTACAGTTCCCACATAGACATTCCCTACAAGGCAAGAGTTTTTACTCTCTTCGCGAGTAAACTCCACCACGCGTTCGTCTTGTAGCAAAGCAATTGCTATTTCAGACGATTGAACATCTATAACAATCTCTTTTTTCAACTTTATCGTTTTTCTTGTTTACAAAAAAAACAAACCCAAAGTCCAAGAAGATTATGCCTTTTAAGTTTGTTTTTTAATTCAGATCAAAGAACGACTATTTTTTCTTTTTATGTCTGTCCTTTCTCAATCTTTTTTTACGCTTGTGCGTCGACATTTTATGTCTTTTTCTTTTTTTACCGCTTGGCATAGTTTTACTAATTTAATGAGTTATTTTACATTTTCTTTTACTGATTCTACAAACACTTTAGCAGGTTTGAATGCTGGGATTTTGTGAGCAGGAATAACTATTGATGTTTGTTTAGAAATGTTACGTGCTGTTTTTTCTGCTCTTTGTTTTACAATAAAGCTACCAAAACCACGAAGATAAACATCTTCTCCTTTTGCCAATGAATCCTTAACTACTTCCATGAATGCTTCTACAGTTTGAAGCACTGAAAGTTTATCAATATTAGTGCTTTCTGAAATCTGATTTACAATTTCTGCTTTTGTCATCTTTCTAATTTTTAAAAGATTAAGTTAATATTCGTCTTATTTTTTGTGGGTGCAAATATAGAGATTATATTTTAACTGCGAAATTTTTTCTCATTTTTTTATCCACTTTACTCAAAAAACCATCTTTTGAAAGAGTTAAAAGAGAGTATTTTACATTTTTACAAACTGTTTTTTCTATCTTTGCAGAATCCTTTTTTACCAAAGGATGCAACATAAATAAAAAAGCATTTTTGCTGATTTCTCCTATTCAAAAAAATTTGGCGATTAATTGAATAACTCCGGAGAAATAAGTAACAGATGCTCGCGCTTATGGCGTGGGCTTGACTTATTTCGTGGAGTGGGTTACGCCAAATACCTTGAATAGCGGGAAACAGTTAAGTTTCACGCTTTTTTTTATGTCTGTAAGAAAGATGTGATGATTTATTTTATGTTTAATTTTTAATATTTATGTATCATGAAAAAAGTATTTTTCTACGCAACCATGTTGGTTGCAATGTTCCTTGCTTCGTGTGAGGTGCCCGAGGGCAACGATTTGCTCAATAGAGTGGAGGATTTAGAAAGTCGAGTTGAGGCGCTCGAAAAGCTTTGTGCCGAGAACAATACCAACATCTCCTCGCTGAAAACTCTTGTGGATGTAATCAACAGCAAAGAGATGATAGAGGCAGTAATTCCTATTGCTTCTGGCGACAAAATTCTTGGCTACACCATCACCTTCAGCAAGCGCGACGCCATTATCATCTACAGCGCCATGGATGCCAATGGCACTTTGCCAGTGGTGGGTGTAAAAGCCGAAAGCGGTGTTTACTACTGGACGCTCAATGGCGAATGGCTACTCGACGATGGTGGCAAAAAAATTGCCGTAAGTGGCAAAGATGGCATCACGCCTCAGCTAAAAATCGAAAACGGATTTTGGTGGGTTTCTTACGACGGCAAAGCCACTTGGGAAAAACTTGGAGAAGCAACTGGCGAAAACAGTGGAAACAACTCCGCTGGTGGCGAATGTATGATAAAAGAGATAACCGACGAGGGCAGCAGCGTACGCTTTACGCTTGCCGACGATACGGTGATTACCATAGCCAAAGACCCTAACGGACCCGATACCAATGCTGTATTTACCATTACTTACAAAGCCAATGGAGGTGAGGGCGAAGATGTAGTGAGCAACGTAAAATACGGCCGTATACACATCATTGGTTATACAGGAACAATGTCAGAAGAAGGTGACGAAGTTGAATTTACAAAAGAAGGACTCGTATTGCTTTCGTGGAACACAAAACCTGATGGCACAGGAGAAACTTACAAACGCTATGAATATATTGTGGCGCAAAAAAACATTACCCTCTACGCACAATGGAAAAAAACATTTAACCTTACTTTATTTTACGGAAATAATTGCAACATCCAAGTAACAGACGGATATTTTGATTATGATTACTCTGACAATAATAAAAAGAAAGGAGAAGCTCAAGCTGGAGAGATTACACTTGAAGCATATTCTTATGATGATGGTGGAGAGTTTGTGGAGTGGAGCGATGGTGTTACTGACAATCCTCGTACCGTTACGATAAACTCCGACACTACCTTTACGGCTATATTCATAGATACTCGGTTGACTCTTACTACATATCCAAATAGAGATAGTTATGGAGCGGGATACGTGAACGTAAACGGAAATAGTAGATATGACGGTGTGTACAAAGTGAAAGGAGGAGAGGTTGTTATTGAAGCGGAAGCTAATAGTGGCTATGAGTTTGTAAAGTGGAGCGATGGTAATACAGACAATCCTCGTACCATTATGATAACTTCCGACACAACCTTTACGGCTATTTTTACTGAGGAGATATTGGAAGTGCCAGCCACATGTACCGACTATGTGGACCTTGGCTTGCCAAGCGGACTGAAGTGGGCAACTTGCAACGTGGGAGCCTCTAGCCCAGAGGAGTACGGATGCTACTTTGCATGGGGTGAAGTAACCACAAAAAGAAGTTTTACTGAAG